>NZ_JALJRL010000040.1:0-14054 GCF_024519675.1 Mesorhizobium sp. Mes31
ACTTCAGGAGCAATTCAATGGCGATGGCGATGGCGTGAAGGGCCGCATTGTGCCTCCCTAGATCCGCCGCCCGGTCAGCGCCATCGAGGTGGGCGGCGGCATTGCGCAAGAAGGTGTCGGCAAGCGCGATGTCCGGCGTGAAGCTTCCGGGAAAGGATACGAGCGACATGGCTTGAAGAATGCCGTGCCTCCCGGCTATTTATAGGAGGGCGTAGGCTCCGACGGCGCTTACGCGCCACCGTTTCCGAGCCGATAGACCGGGATGCCGAGCTTGCGGGCCTTATCCGCGAGGTTCTCCTGAATGCCGGTGCCCGGAAAGATGATGACGCCGATCGGCATGACCGCCAACATCTGGTCGTTGCGCTTAAAGGGAGCGGCCTTGGCATGTTTGGTCCAGTCGGGCTTGAAGGCGACCTGCGGCACCTTGCGATGATCGGCCCAGCGGGCGGCGATCTTTTCGGCGCCTTTCGGTGATCCGCCGTGCATCAGCACCATGTCGGGGTGCTTGGCGCGGATTTGGTCGAGCTTTGCCCAGATCAGCGTGTGATCAGCGGTATCGCCGCCGGAGAATGCGATCTTGGAGCCGGCGGGCACCATGACCTCGGTTTCCGCGCGCCGCTTGGCGGCGAGGAAGTCGCGGCTATCGATCATTGCGGCGGTGAGATGGTGGTGGTTGACCATCGACCCCGTGCGCGGTCGCCAGGCCGAACCGATGTGCTGCTCGTAGTGGTCGGCGGCCTGGTCACGCATGAACTCGAAGGCGTCGCGCCGTTCGATCATGGTCTGGCCCTGGGCGGTGAGTGTCTCGAGTTCAACCGCCTTGATCTCGCTGCCGTCCTGTTCGCGCTGCAGGCGGCGCTGGGCCTGCTCGTTGTCGTCCAGTTGCCGCTCGATCCGTTGTACAGCTCGGTGGAAGACATTGGTGACGGACCAGAGGAGGTCATCGAGGTCGGGTTCGAGGCGCGTGTCGATCAGGGTGGCGATGAGGGCGTCAAAGATGTCGACCACGGCTCCGGCCACGTGGTCGCCACCGGGGAGCGGTCGCGGATCGGGCTCGTCCGCAAATGGGCGCCAGCCATAGAGCTGGAGTTCGGTGAGGAGGTGATCGGTCGGAGAAGCGGCGTGGTGCGGTTCGGTGTCGCCGTGCTCGCTCATGGGGATGCTCCCGTCGGTTTGACCGCGACCCTCGCGGCCTTCATGGCGACGAGAGCCCACGGGCGGGACGGTCCGACACCCGCAGCGAAGCGGAGGGCCGAAGCGCAGCGGAGGATGGCGGCGGCCGGCTATTTTGCCTCGCGATGGAAAGGCGTCGCGACCAATCGCTGCCATTCGCGCGTAGTCGCGCGCCGCCGGAAAATGGTCGGCCGCCGCCATTGCCTGGCCGGCCAGTTCGTGGGCCCGATCGCCCTCTCGAAGGCCGGGTCGCGGTTCTCTGCCGGCGGGCCACGCATCCATGCGGCGCAGCCGGCACGGTGCGCCGCGCGCTCCCCCTCACGGCTCATGCCGCCTTTGTCAGATAGCGGATGCGATCTTTGCGCGTGAGCTGGTCCGCAATCGAGGCCCGGAAGGCGGCAAGTCCGAAATGGCGGAGGTCTTCGTTGAAGTCCTCCGTCTCCGGCGACAGCACGATTGCCTCGATTCCGGCGTCCGTCGCGCGCTCGAGCAGGCTGTCTCGGGCACCGTCACCGGCCGGATCGTTGTCGCGAATGACATAGAGCCGCCGCAGGTTCGGAGGGAACAGGATGGCGGCAAGATGGGCTGCCGAGAGTGCCGCAGCCATCGCCATGTCGGGCAAGGCGCATCTGAGCGATAGCGTCGTCTCGATGCCTTCGCCTGCCGCCATGACGCTGCCGGGTAGGCCGAAGCGGACGGCGTTACCGAGAAGGTCACCCATTGCCCTACGCGGCGTGTCGACGAGTGCCTTGCCGGCGCCGTCCAGTGCGAGCCAGGTGCGGTGCGCGCCGGTCAGATGTCCATCCAGATCGGTAACGGCGGCAATCATCGCCGGCCAGGTCTCGGTCGGTCCATGATCGTCGGGCCGGTAGTAGCAGCGCGGATGGAACCGCAGCGATCCGGTGCCGTACAAAGTCGTAATGCTACGTCCACGCAAATACGTTTCCACGAGGGTGCCGATAATGGGCTTCGACATGGCGACCAGTCGGCTAGCTGCTTCCGGAGATCCAATGGGGACCTGCGTGATCGGCTCGGCCGGTCGGGGTGGCATGGCATCTGGCATAGCGAGAAACACGCGCGCCTCGTCGGCGACGTCCCGGAAGTTGACCAGTCCGAGGGATTCGCGGATGACATCGAGCAGGTCGCCATGCTCGCCGGTAGCGGCGTCGGTCTTATGTTGAACTGAACATAAGGCCGAATATGTTGCGCCGAAGATTATGTTGCGTGCTCGCGACTTGGCGCTGTCCCGCAGGGAATCGGCAGCTTCTACGCAACATAATGTCAGCGCGCGGGAGGTGTCGTGATGCCCGCGACGCTTCCGAACTGTCTCGCCGCCTGGCATGCCACGCAGAGGCGGTCTGCCGGCACTACCTGTCCAATGGTCGACGCCAAGGCTGCTACTGGACGGTGGGCGATGTGCGCAACACGCCCGGCCGATCGATGTTTGTCCGGCTCAGCGGGCCGGAATCCGGTCCCGGCGCCGCCGGGCATTGGACCGATGCCGCCTCAGCCGAATATGGCGATCTCCTCGACGTTATCCGCGAGAGCTGCGGTCTCGTCGATTTCCACGACGTCGCCGAGGAGGCGCGGCGCTTTCTGAGCCTGCCGCGCGCCGAACCGCACGGTGCCCCAAAGCCCGTTCGCACACCTGTTCCCGCCGGATCGCCCGAAGCGGCGCTACGGCTCTTCGCCATGTCGCAGCCGATCCGCCGGACGCTCGTCGAGGCCTACCTACGCAACCGCGGCGTCAGGAACTTGCGCGACGCGGGCAGCCTGCGATTCCATCCGCGCTGCTACTATCGACCTGAGGGCGACGGCCCGACCGAGACATGGCCGGCGATGGTCGCTGCCGTCACCGATCTCGAAGGGAGGATCACCGGCGCGCATCGTACCTGGCTGGCCCGCAACGGTTCCGGCAAGGCACCGGTCGACACGCCGCGCCGCGCCATGGGCGGTCTCCTCGGCCATGCCGTCCGCTTTGGCGCGGCCGTCGACGTCCTAGCGGTCGGCGAAGGCATCGAGACGATGCTGTCGCTGCGCTGTGCGCTGCCTGCCATGCCGATGGCTGCCGCGCTCTCGGCCAACCACCTTGCCGCCCTTCTGCTCCCGTCGACGCTGCGTCGGCTCTACATCGCCCGCGACGCCGACGCCGCGGGCGACACGGCGTTCGCGGCATTGACCGAACGTGCTGAAGCAGCGGGCATTGAGGCGCTTGCTCTATCTCCGCGGATGGGCGACTTCAACGAGGACCTGCGTGCATTCGGCATCCGCGCGCTCCGGCGGACATTGCGCATCCAGCTCGCGCCACAGGATGGCTGCTTTAATTACAGATGATTGAGCGCCCCTCTACGCAGCAGGGCTTTTATCACGGTGCTCGGTGCGAAAGCTTGTTGCCTCCATCAACATGGAGGCACAAGGATGTTTGAAGCAATCTTCTTCCCTCGAACTGCAGAGAGATATCGAGCAGCACCGCTGTCTGAACCGCGCGCGCAGTACCTTCGACACCTGAATGAACTCGGCGCTTGCCGAACAACCTTACGCAAAAATGCGAACGATCAACTCAGTCTGGTCCGATTACTGGATTTGCGAGAGGGCGTCCGGGTCAGCATTCCCCAAATAGAAGCCGCAGCAGCAATCTGAGCGCTGCCAAAAGGCCACAGATATGCACGGGGAGATTCGCCCAAGGCGAGAACTCGCTTTGCCAGTCGCGGAATCCAATGGCTGCGATTCTTGGGGTGGCTCGACGAGCCCGAGCATAAGCATCACCCACATCATGCAGAGATCGTGATCTTTGAGAGATGGCTGCGCCAGGAGCGCGGCCTCTCCAACGCGACCGTGCAAGCCTACTGCGCCGCCGCCGACCACTTCTTCTTCTGGTCGGCTGGAAAGGGTGTTGCCTTGAACGCCATCCAGATGACCGACATCGACGATGTCATTGCGGCAGAACGTAAGCGAGGGGTCTGGAAGCGCCGATCAATACACGACTACGCTCAGCGTCTGAGGGCGTTCTTCCTGTTTGCCGAAACGCGCGGCTGGTGCCGCGCCGGGCTGGCTGCGGGGATCATCGCGCCCCGCTTTATGGCCGATGAGACAGTACCGAAAGGACTCGGGCGCGAGGATGTTCTGCGCCTGCTGGCTTCTGTCGTGGGGGATCGAGCGGTCGACAAGCGCGACAGGGCGATCCTGACGCTTCTCATCGCCTATGGCCTGCGGGCTGGGGAAGTCCGCGGCCTGCAACTGGACGATCTGGACTGGGAGAACGAGATGCTCCGCGTCCGCTGCCCGAAGCCCGGTCGGACCCATCTCTGGCCGCTGTCGCATGAGGTCGGACATGCCATCCTGGGCTACATACGGGAGGCACGGCCATCTGGCTTCGGGCGCAGCCTCTTCTTCGCAGTTCACGCGCCGATCCGACCGCTTGGCAGAACAGCTTTGGGCAAGATGGTTCGTGATCGGCTGGCCGGCATTGGCATCGTCTCCGGCCGAAGAGGTACGCATGTCTTGCGGCATGCGGCAGCCCAGCATCTTCTGGATCAGGGCATGTCGATGAAGGTGATCGGGGACTTTCTCGGGCACCGCGACCCATCCTCCACCGCGATCTACGCAAAGGTCAATCTCGCGGCACTTCGCGAGGTGGCGGCTCTCGATCTGGAGGGCCTGGCATGACGTTGCGCGAGGCTATCGAGCAATACATCCTCTGGCGACAGGCCCACGGCGCCAAGTTCAGGACCGGGGCGAACCTCCTACGTCACTTCCTCAAATATGCGGACGGAGATGACACCTGCGACGTGGTGACCACGACCAAGATTCTGGCCTTTCTGGCAGGCAAAGGGCCACTGGCTCGCCATCGCGAGAACAAGTATTACGTGCTTGCAGGCTTCTGGCGCCATGCTATCAGCCGTGGCCATGCGACTTGCTCGCCGTTGCCGAACAGCGAACCGAAATCGCCGCCCCGAAAACCACCTTACATCTACTCGCACGAAGAGCTGCGGCGGCTCCTTGACCCGGCAACCCTGGAGAGCGTCCGGCGCGGTGCGGTTCAGTTCGACGCAGTGACATTCCGGACTCTGCTTCTTCTGCTTTACGGAGCCGGATTGCGCTTTAGTGAAGCGACAGGTCTTACATTCGCGGACGTGGATCTGGCGGAACACATCCTGACCATATGCGCCACGAAGTTCTACAAGAGCCGTCTGGTTCCGATCGGACCGCAACTTGCAACGGTGCTGACTAACTACTGCTGCTACGGCGGCACGGCGAGCTTGCCCAAGGCGAGACTTCCTTCCTTCTAGCGAATCGGGACGGCACACGACTCGCCAGCAGCACTGTTCAGGCAGCATTCGGCGCGTTGCGGCGTATCGCTGAGGTCCATCGTACGGCAAGCGGGCGACAGGTCCCGCGCATGCACGATCTCCGGCACAGCTTCGCGGTTCACAGCCTGACTGCCTGGTATCGCCGGGGAGCGGACGTGCAACGATTGATACCCGTACTCTCCACCTATCTTGGCCATTCCGATCTGGAGGGAACAAAGGTCTATCTGTCGATGACCCCGGAGCTCTTGCAGCAGGCGTCGCTGCGGTTTGCTCGCTATGCGGAATGGGGCCAGCATGCCTGAACTCGTAACCCTTGGCCCCTGGCTTCGACGCTTCCTGTGCGAATATATCGTCACTGAACGCAATCTCGCCCGGAATACCCGCAAGAGCTACCGGGACACCTTCAGCCTTCTTCTGCCCTTCGTCAGCCGCAAGCTGCGCAAGCCCGTGGATCGGCTGGCTGTGCACGATCTCAGCTCCCGGCTTGTGCTGCAGTTCCTTACACATCTCGAGGAAGATCGCGGATGCTCTGCCCGGACCCGCAATCAGAGGCTTGCCGCCATCCGGGCATTTGCCCGCTTCATCGACAGCCGGGATCCGGCCCATGTCGAATGGTGCGGCCACATCCGAGCCATCGCATCGAAGAAATCCATGTCGACACCTGTCGGATGGCTAACCAGGTCCGAAATGGAGGCCATGCTCGCCGTACCCGATCGCAATACCAAGCGCGGCCGCAGGGAGTACGCCCTTCTGCTGTTTCTCTACAACACCGGGGCGCGTGTCTCCGAGGCTACGCAAGTGAAGGTGCGCGATCTGCAAATCGGGGGCGGGAATGGCGGTTATGATCTTGCCAGCCTGCACGGAAAAGGCGGCAAGACGCGCCAGTGCCCACTGTGGCCGGAAACCGAACGAGTTCTGGCAGACGAGATTCTCGGTCGTTCGGTCGATGGCCCGGTATTTGTCAGCAGGCTCGGAACGCCTTTTACTCGCTTCGGCGTCTATCGCCTTATAGAGCGTTGCGCGGCCGGGGTGCCGGAATTGGCTGACAGAACGATAACCCCGCATGTGATCCGGCATACGACAGCCTGCCACCTGGTTCTCGCTGGCGTGGACATCAACACCATCCGCGCTTGGCTCGGCCACGTCTCGATCAGCACCACCAACATCTATGCCGAAATAGACCTCACACTGAAGGCGAACGCCGTAGCTCTTTGTGAAGTTGGTCAGACACGTCCCGCTCGCTCATGGAAGGAGGACAAGGACCTCATGGCCTTTCTGAAATCGTTGTGAGTCAGGAGGTATGTTGCAGCGCCCTTCGAAAGCGGAATGGCAGGTTCGAGGCTTGGGTCGTCAGAAGTGGTGACCTTCAGACCGGCGCGGGCATTGAAGTGGTCTGACCCCAAGCCTGACCTTTGCGCGCTGTTGGGGAATTAAGCAGCGTGGGGACAATGTCGCAGCCCCGCTGACGCCGCGAATACCGGGTTGGGCAGGGTAACAACCAGCGGCGAGATGGAACGGTCGTTACAAACGCACCGCCGGGATGTTCTGGTTCCCCGAGAATACGTTGTCGGGATCGTAGGCCGCCTTCAATTCTGACAGCCGCGTCCAGTTCACGCCATAGGCGGCGCGAACTCGGGCCGGCCCCTCGTCTCCGAGGTTGTTGACATAGACGCCTCCGGTCGAAAATGGCGCAAGTGCCGCACACACGTCGCGGACCCAGGCGGCATGCGCAGCATCTTCTGCGGGATCGTCCCAAATTGCGACTGGGAAGCAGTCGAACTGGGCGTCGCGGTTGACATAGGCTGTCGCGCCGACCGGCACGCGAGCGATTGCGCCGCCAACCTGCTGGAACACCATCAAGGCATCGGATGAGGCTGCTCGCGGGTAATGGTCTAGCAGTACGTCGATCGCTTCGTCCGGGAGGTCGCGCATGAACTGCGCCCTCCAGAAGTAGCGCCGCCCCTTGGGAAAGGTGGCGTCGCCTCCTGTCTGCACCTGCCGGTAGGGCAGCCTTGCCAGACGCGGCTGCGCGCCCAGCTTCTCGGCGCCGTTTAGAAGCGGCGCCAGCATCCGCCGCGCCCGTTCCGTGGGTCCGGCATGGAAAACCGAGATGCCGAACATGCGCTCGCCGTCCAAGGTGAAGAGTGCCCCGTCTATGTTCAAATCGTCCGGCGCGGTGACGGCAAAGTTCCAGAACAATCGGACCGCCTCTCGCGCGCGGAGCCATGGAAAGGCGATCGAACCGGACACCACCTCCGTGCCGATCGGGTGCAGTTGGTACTCGAATGCGGTAACGATTCCAAAATTGCCGCCGCCGCCTCTGAGACCCCAGAAGAGGTCTGCATTCTCTCCGGCGGAAGCGCGCAGTACCTGCCCGTCGGCGGTGACGACCTCGGCTGCGATCAGGTTGTCACAGGCCAACCCGAACCGCCGCCCCAGCTTGCCGAAACCTCCGCCCAGCGTCAGCCCGGCGATGCCGGTGGTCCCATTCACCCCCATGGTGGTGGCCAGCCCTAAGGTCTGCGTTGCGCCGTCGAACTCAGCCAGGGTTAGGCCCGCATCGGACAGGATCGTGCGGCGCCGTTCGTCGATCACGCGGTTCTTCATGCGCGACAGGTCGATCACAAGGCCACCCTCGACGACTGCCTTCCCAGCGACATTGTGTCCGCCGCTACGGACCGAGACCGGCAGGTTCGCCTCCCGTGCCTCGCATAGGGACGCCACAACGTCCGAAATGCAAAGGCAATACGCGATGGCTGCGGGGTGTTTGTCGACCGCTCCGTTCCAGACGCGGCGCGACTGCTCGTAGGCCGCATCGCCCGGCAGCACCAACTCGCCCTTAAGCCGGCCCGCTACCCGTGCGATACCGCCGCTGTCGAAGTCCTTGGTCATCGCCACTTCCCTCCGCTTTCGCGGCCGATAGTTCCACGTTGCGGTGCCGGCATCAAAATCGAAGAAATCAGGTGAAGGGTGAATTGGATTCATCTACTTTGCGCTATGGCACGATTGCCGCCTCTAAATGCGCTCCGCGCCTTCGAAAGCGCTGCCCGGCATCTGAGCTTCCGGGCGGCGGCGGCTGAACTCGGCGTCACGCCGACGGCGATCAGCCATCAGATCAAGCTCCTGGAAGGCAGCTGCGGCCAGCCGCTGTTCCGCCGCCGTCCCCGCCCGCTTGGCCTCACCCCGGCTGGAGAAGCTCTGTTCCCGGTCTTACACCGCGGCTTCGACTCCTTCACCGCCGCTTTCGAGGACCTGTCAGCTGCCACCCGCCGCCAACCGCTGCGAGTGACAGTCCCGAACGCCTTCGCTGGCCGCTGGCTGGTACCTCGGCTACCAAAGTGGCGAGAACTCTATCCGGCTGCGCCTCTGGAGATCATTGGCGCCGACCGAGTGTTGGACCTCGACAAGGGGGAGGCGGACGTGGCGATCCGCTATGCGAGAAATCGGCCACAGGGCCATTCGGCCCAAGAGCTGTTCCGTGACGGATACGCGCCTATTTGCCGGCCGTCGCTCCTGCCAGGCGGCCGCCCAGCCGCCACTGCCGTCGAACTAGCTGGCCTGCCGCGCATCCACTACGACTGGATGCGTTCGGATGCCGAGACCCCGACCTGGCGTCGATGGTGGGCCATGGTGCGAGAGGCTGAGTCCGACGTCACTCCGCCAGATGACTGCGCCCTGAGTTTCCGCGAGGAGGCCCATGCCATCGAGGCCGTGCTTGCTGGTCAGGGCATCGGCATCATGAGCGACGTGATGCTCAGTCCCGAGCTCGCCCGGGGCGAACTTATCCGCGCCCATCCTTTGACCCTTCCGGGTCTCGGCTACTGGCTAACGCATCTGCCCAATCATCCCCGCAAACGCGCAATCGGACAGTTTGCCGACTGGCTGATCAACGCTGTTTGAGCGCAACCGCGATCTCCAGACCTCCAGCGTTGTTCGCTGGCGATGTTTGCTTTCGGGCAACGGCAACGCGACATGAGGCACCTAGAAGCTATCCCTTGTCTGCGTGGACATCCGATTTGGACTCGTCGCATCGATTGCCACCGCTGCCCAAGGGCAGTTCCCATCGCCAGACCGGGGCAGTTCTGATGCCCCCTCGTCGGATCGGCCAGGATGGTCCAGAACCGACATCTGTTACCTCCGTTCTGACTGCTCCCCGGCCCATGAAACAAAGACATCCTGCGGTGCGAGCTGGATGCGCAGTGCCGCCCGAAGCGCGCGGAGGCCGAATGCACGCAGGTCCTCGTTGAAGTCGCCCATCCGGGGAGACAGGGCAAGCGCCTCAATGCCTGCCGCTTCGGCGCGTTCGGTCAATGCCGCGAGCGCCGTGTCGCCCGCGGCGTCTGCGTCGCGAGCGATGTAGAGCCGACGCAGCGCCGGCGGGAGCAGAAGGGCGGCAAGGTGGTTGGCCGAGAGCGCGGCCGCCATCGGCATGGCCGGCAGCGCACAGCGCAGAGACAGCATGGTCTCGATGCCTTCGCCGACCGCAAGGACGTCGTCGGCAGCGCCAAAGCGAACGGCATGGCCCAGGAGACCACCCATCGCCTTCCTTTGGGTGTCGATCGGAGCCTTGCCGAGCCGGACGGCATCGAAGCCGCTGGGGTCGAGCCAGGTCCGATGCGCCCCGGTGATGCGGCCGTCGAGATCAGTGACGGCGGCGATCATCGCCGGCCAGGTCTCGGTCGGCGAATGCTCGTCCGGCCGGTAGTAGCAGCACGGATGGAACCGCAGCGCTCCCGCATCGTGAACAGCCTTGATGCCACGATTGCGCAGGTAGGTGTCGACGAGCGTCCGGCGGATCGGCTGCGACATGGCGAAGAGCCGCTGCGCCGCTTCCGGCGACCCAGCGGGGACGGGCGTACGAACGGGTTTTGGGGCGCCGTGCGGTTCGGCGCGCGGCAGGCTCAGAAAGCGTCGTGCCTCCTCGACGACATCGCGGAAGTCGAACAGACCGCAACTCTCGCGGATCACGTCGAGCAGATCGCCATATTCGGCCGAGGCGGCATCGGTCCAATGCCCGACGGCGCCGGGACCGGATTCCGGCCCGCTGAGCCGCACGAACATCGACCGGCCGGGCGTGTTGCGAACGTCGCCGACCGTCCAGTAGCGGCCCCGGCGCCGCCCATTGGACAGGTAATGGCGGCAGACCGCCTCGGCATCGCGGGCGAGACGACGCGCAAGCTCGGAAGCGTCGCGGGGCATCACGACACCTCCCGCGCGCTGACATTATGTTGCATCGAAGACGTCGATCGTCCGCGGGACAGCGCCCGATCGCGGGGGCGCAACATAACCCTCGACGCAACATATTCGGTCCATTTGCCTGGCGGTCCCTTCGGGGATGGCTGCAGACGCACGAACATAGAGCGACCCGGCGCATTGCGGACGTCGCCGACGGTCCAATAGCTGCCCTGGCGACGGCCATTGGAGAGGTAGTGGCGGCACACCGCCTCGGCATGTTCGCCGAGGCGGTGTGCGAGGTCGGATGCAGCGTGACGCGGAATCATGCAGCCTCCCGCTCGCTGACCCTATCGATTGGGAAGCGGTCGAGCACGCGCTCCAGCACGGCGAGCCCGCTGGCGTCGATCGGCATGAACATCCTGAGCTTCCACGAAATGATCTCGTGGAAGAGACCGTAGGCGGTGAGGCGCTCCCGCATCGTGTCGGTGAACCCCGAAAGTTCGATGCGCCACGCGCCCATGACGCGGCTGCGGCGAAGCTGGAGACCCTCGGCGAGATCGAGGATCGTCCGCCCGTCGATCAGCGCCGCGAGCGCCTGCTCGGGCGATAGCGATGTGACGCCTGTCGCCGTGGCGTTGGCGGCCCAGGCCGGCGAGACACGGCGGCCAATGATGCGCTCGCCCTCGTCGGTCTGAAGTCGATAAACGCGGGTTGACTCGTTTGGCAGACGCTTCCAGATCGGCAACAACAGGCCCGTCACCATGTGCAGCACGGCATCGGTGAACTCGGGAACCTCGGCGACCTCCGCAGTCCATGCTGCGGCGAAAGCTTCACGGTGGGCCTCGACCCAGCGGGTTTCGCCCATAGCCTTGAGCGGCATGTTCTGGCCTTCCATCGGCCGGACCAGGCGCACCCGCCGCTCGACCTCGCCATCGTCGAGCATGATGCTGGTGGTCGGGATCTGCACGGCGGCGCGGCCAGATTGCTCGTTGATCAGTAGCATGGCGCGCGAATCGCGAAGGTGATGGAGCGCCGCATCGAGCGTGATTGGCCGATTGCGCTTGCGTTCGGTGATCGTCAGCAGCCGCGTTTCGCCGCCGGTGCGCGGATTGGTGTAGATCACCTGCCGATCGGTGACGACGAAGTTTTCGGCCTGCAGCGTCTCCAGCCCGGTGTCATAGGTGCCTGACGCGATTGCGCCCTCGATGCGCGCCGCCAGCAGTTGCTCGAAGGCACCGAACAGCACGCCCTGCAGCGCAATGGTCAGTGCGAGCAGGCGATTGAGGAAGGTGGTGATCGGCGGCAACTCGTCCTTGATGCCATTGGCATCCATCAGCTTGAGACCCGTCGCCGCTTCGAAACGCTCGAGCGGGCAGCCCTCGACCTTGCCGCGTACGATCAGCAGATAGAGTTGCCGGAGCGCATCGCGGGCATAGTGGCTTTCCAGATTATCCTCTGGCCGGAACAGGCCCTGGCCACCGGTCTGGCGCTGGCCACGGGTGATCGCGCCCAACGTGTCGAGACGGCGGGCGATCGTCGAGAGGAAGCGCTTTTCCGCCTTCACATTGGTCGAGATCGGCCGGAAGAGTGGCGGCTGCGCCTGATTGGTGCGATGCGTGCGGCCCAGGCCCTGGATCGCGGTGTCGGCCTTCCAGCCGGCTTCGAGCAGATAATGCACACGCAGCCGCGTGTTCCGGGCTGAGAGTTCGGCGTGGTAGCTCCTCCCCGTTCCGCCCGCGTCCGAAAAGACCAGAACGCGCTTCTGGTCATCCATGAAGGCCTGCGTCTCGGCAAGATTGGCTGACCCGGCACGGTTTTCAACGACAAGGCGCTCGCCCTTGCGGACAATGCGGCGCGAGCGACCGGTGACCTCGGCCACGATGTCCACCCCGAAATGCTGGACGATCTGGTCGAGCGCGCCGGGGACAGGCGTCAAGCTGGCGAGTTTGGCGATCAGCTCGTCGCGCCGAGCGACCGCCTCGCGGCTCTGGACGGGCTGGCCATCGCGGTAGACCGGCCGAGACGACAGATTGCCTTCGGAGTCGGTGAAGGGCTCATAGAGCTGCACGGGGAAGGAATGGGCGAGATAGTCGAGGATGTATTCGCGCGGCGTGATGTCGATGCGAACATCGTTCCATTCCTCAGTCGGCAGCTCGGCCAGCCGCCGTTCCATGAGCGCCTCGCCCGTCGAGACGATCTGGACAACGGTCGCATGGCCCTCCTCCAGATCGCGGGTGATGGAGCGGATCAGGGTCGGCGTCTTCATGCTGGTCAACAAATGCCCGAAGAAGCGCTGCTTGGCGCTTTCAAAGGCGCTGAGCGCGGCCGACTTGGCCTGGGCATTGAGCGTGCCGGTGCTGCCGGTGATGTTGGCCGCCTGCATCGCCGCATCGAGATTGTTATGGATGATGCCGAAGGCGCCGGCATAGGCATCGTAGATGCGGATCTGTTCCGGCGTCAGCTCATGCTCGATCAGCTCGTATTCGACGCCGTTGAAGGAAAGCGAGCGAGCGGTATAGAGGCCGAGCGCGCGGAGGTCGCGCGCCAGCACTTCCATAGCCGCGACGCCGCCGGCCTCAATCGCCTCGACGAAGTCCGCCCGCGTCGAGAACGGAAAAAGCTCGCCGCCCCAGAGGCCGAGCCGCTGGGCATAGGCGAGATTGTGAACGGTGGTGGCGCCGGTGGCCGAGACATAGACGATGCGGGCATTCGGCAGCGCGTGCTGCAGCCGCAGGCCGGCACGGCCCTGCTGGGAGGGAGCGGCATCGCCCCGTTCGCTCTTGCCGCCGGCGGCATTCTGCATGGCGTGGGCTTCGTCGAAGATGATGACCCCATCGAAATCCGGACCCAACCATTCGACGATTTGTTTGACCCGCGAAACCTTCTCGCCGCGATCGTCGGAGCGTAGCGTGGCATAGGTGGTGAATAGGATGCCTTCCGCCAGCGTGACCGGCCTGCCCTGCGGGAAGCGGGAGAGCGGGGTGACCAGCAAGCGCTCCATGCCGAGCGCGGACCAGTCGCGCTGCGCATCCTCGATGAGCTTGTCGGACTTGGAGATCCAGACCGCCTTACGACGGCCCTGCATCCAATTGTCTAGGATTGCGGCGGCGGATTCGCGGCCCTTGCCTACACCCGTACCGTCGCCGATCATGAAGCCTTGCCGGAAGCGCACGGCACCCGCGGTGTCATCGGCCGCGGCGCTAACCACGTCAAAGGTATCGTCGAGCGTCCCCGCGCCGGCGAGATACTCGGCGTGAGCCTCGCCGGCATAGATGACGGTCTCGAGCTGCGCGTCCGACAGCAGGTCAAGGACGTTCTTCGGCAGGCGCGGCCGGTAGCTCGGCTTGGGTGGCGCCACCGAGGCCATGGCCGCCGATTGAACGAGCTGGGTGGGGT
>NZ_JALJRL010000041.1:0-12480 GCF_024519675.1 Mesorhizobium sp. Mes31
TGGAATTTCCCTCATCGACGTATCGGCATCTCACCAATGGAACGGTGCTGGAGGCGTACTGCGATGCGTGGACTCGACGACTTTCTGGCAGAGTGCGACCATGGTCCGCGGATCAACGGACTCGCCGGCTTTTTCGCGGCGACCGCGGCCGGAAAGAGCGGGATGCCAATCAGGAAGCCCGTGGCCGACGCCCGCCTTCTGCCGAGCGATGAACTGCAGCGCGATCTGGTTGCCCTGCACGCGACCCGCCAGGGCTTTTTTGACCAGCACTATCACGGCAGCATTCCCTACAGGTTGGAAGAGGAGTGCCGGATGGCCCGCGCGGTGCTGAAATACGCACGGCACCGTGGCGCTCCGCTTGCGCTATACAGCCTTGGAACAGCGGAAGGCACCATGGCGAGAACGTTGTCGGAACTGTCCGAGGGACAGATACGCACGCTGTCGTGCAGCCCAAACGCGGAGAATTACACGAGCTTCATGGCCTACGGCGAACCGCCGCACGCCGACTTCTTCATTGGTCCCTTCCATAAGTTGACCAAGGACGTTCTCCGTTCAGATCCGCGACTGGCAAATTTCGCGCACGGGTTCGATATTATTCTGGAGGATACGACCTTTCAGATGTACTCGCCCAACAGATCGGGACAGATCGAGTTCGTGACCCAGCACCTCAAGCACGACGGGATCTTCGTCTTCGTCGAGAAGTTCCGGGCTGCCGCGGAGCCGGATTACAGGCGTCGCGAATACCAGAAGGATTTCGGCTTCAAGGCGCGCTATTTTCCCCCAGACGAAATCGAGAAGAAGCAAACCCTCGTTCTGGATACGATGTTCGGCAATGAGGTCACTTTGGCGCAGATGGCTGACGCGATACGCGCGCATTTCAGCTACTGCTCCCTGACCTGGAATAGCGGAAATTTCTGTAGCCTCGCGGCGAGCAATAGCGAGGAAAACCTGAACCGGTACCTTTCCCAGATGGCCACGCCAGCCATTCCGCACGAGTACGTCTACGAAACCAGCTTGTATCCGACCCTGCCGGTTAGCGTCGCCGCCGCGCAGGAATAGGCTCCTGAGCCTTGGGACAGGTCAACAACACGCTCCGCCGTTTGGACCATGTCTTCGCAGCTGTCGACCATGGCAGCCTCAGGCAGGCTGCCAGAGCTCTCAGAGTGAGGGAATCCTGCGTCAGCCGCAACATCGTTGCTCTCGAGCAATTGCTGGACATGCAGTTGTTTGACCGCGACGTCCATGGCGTTCGGCTGACCGAGGCAGGTCGGGACTGGGTCGATCTTGTCCGCGCTCATTATGAAGGCTTGCGCGATGCCCTTGCCGGAAGTAGTCGCGGTCACCAGGATGCCAGAACAGTCAGGATAGGGTTATGCGCCCAGATGGGACGCACGTTCGTGGCACGTCTCATCGATCGTTTTGGCCGTTTGCATCCGGACGTGTGCGTCGCGATCGAAGACGTTCCAGTCGAACAGTGCCTGGCGGCTATACGCCGCCGGCGCCTCGACATCGTCTTCACGCATGGGCTTGAGAACGCCGCCCTATGCCGTAGCGAGATATTTGCGCACGAGCGCTTGTTCGTTCTCCTGCCCTGTTGCCATCCGCTTGCTGAAAGGCCTGCGGTCACATGGGCAGATCTTGCAGATACGAGCCTGCTGGTTTCAGGCGCATCGCCGCAGGATCTGGGTTTGCTGGAGCATATCGCTGCGAATGGTGGCCCCACTGTCCAGATATGTCGCGCCAGCGAAGCGACGGTCATCCTCAAGGTGCAACTCGGTCAAGGCGTGACTCTGGCGGGCGAGGGTTTTGCCAGGACAGTCGCCATCGACGCCACGGTGTGGAAACCGATCGGTGGCCAGAGCAGCATCAGTTTGATCAAGGCAGTGTGGCTGGAATCGAACCCAAAGCGCGCGCTTTTGCGGCTGGTTGGGACCGCAAGAAACATGGTGACTGCAACGCAACCCGGGCCTACCCCGGTCAATGCAGGAAGTACGGAACGCCGCGGCTCGATTTCTGAAGTCACGCCATGACTGGGAGGCGCGATTGACGGGTTTGACTTCAGTCGTCCGGATTTTTAGACACCCACCGAGCGTTTTGCGCTGGCAAAGCCCCGATCCGTCGCAATGAAGCGTTCCAACATCGCAACGATGAGGCGCGGCGCATCGGCGGGCCGTTGCCCTGCGTCGCGGCCGAGTATCTCGGCATAGGCGGTCAGGTCACGATGCAGTGCCGCGGGGAGTTCCACCATGACCTTGACGGGTTTGTCGTCGGCAATTAGCCCCAGTTTCAGCTTGGTCATTTTCAGCCTCCGTAAGGTTCAAGCACGAGATCGCGCGTGACGATGACGCGAACCGGGAATCCGGGTCGGATGGTGAGCGTCGGCGCTATGTTGAGCTGCCGCTGGACGATCTGCTGGCCTGTCTGGCTGATGCTGTCGGACGCACCCTGGCGCAGGGCGCGCATGATGTCGCTCTCCTGGCCCGATGAGCCTGCCTGCGCACCGATGCTCAGAACCGTGGAAAGTGCTGCAGCCTTGAACAGTTCGCCCCAATGATAGTCGACGCCGTCCTCGAGGCCAGCATAGCCCTCGGCGTCCGCGCCGGGCTCACGTTCCAGAACGATAGAGCGCCCGTCAGGAAAAATCAGCCTGGTCCAGACCAGCAACACGCGACGCTGGCCGAAGCCCACACCATTGTCATACTGGCCGATGAGGCGCGTGCCCTGCGGAATGAGAAGGACGTGGCCGGTGGGGCTGTCATAGACATTCTCCGTTACCTGCGCGGTAATCTGGCCCGGCAGGTCAGAACGAATGCCGGTGATGAGGGCGGCTGCGATGACGGCGCCCGCCTGCAGGACGTTCTTCGACGCTGGCGCCGCGACGCGGTCAGGCGAGACGGTGCGCTTGTCCGGCGGCTGATCGAGGAACGCGAGCTGCCGGTCCTGCGCCGAGGGCGTCGCCGGCTGCGGCGCGAGGCCAAGGCTGGCGAGGTCGGTCCGTGGCATGGTGTCTGTCGCGGCTCGAGCGACAGTCGCGTCACTGGCGGGCCGTGTTTGCGTGGACGCGAACAGACGCGCGGTCCTCGCCGCTTCCAGCTCCTGTTCCCGGCGCTGCTCCTGCGGGTCCGGTCCAACCAGACCGGTCGATGGCGCGGGGCCGCCATTTTGCGCGTTAAGAATCGGGCGACCGAGATCACCGGGAAGCGGTGGGCCAAGCTTCGGAACGCCAGAATAGTCCTTCGGCAGGCCGGCAAGCCCATCGGGTGTCGAACGATTATCGGTTGAATACAACTCCTGACCCTGGCCTTGTTGACGGTTCTGCAGCGCATAAATGAGCGCACCGCCGACAGTGAGGCTTGCGGCGAGCCCCAATCCGGCCAGCGCCTTGCGGGACAGACGCGTCACGCGCGGCGGCTCGGCGCGCAGCCGCATGGCCGCGGCCGGCTCGCCTGTCAACGGCCGGGCGTCATCCTCAGCGGATGCCTCCGGCCCGGCGTCATTCCCCGGCCCCCGGCCTTCTTCCTTCCCGGGACCCATTTTGTCGCTCATGATGACGACCCTCCCCTGTCTGTTCGGAGGTACGTCGCTGGCGGGGTCTCACCAGGGCCACGCATCCATGAAAATCGACTGCTCTTCACCCCATCGGTGCGGGAGACGCGGACGCGCTTCTGGTTCTTGCCGGCTCCGAAGCGCAACTCGGCGGCGGCAAACAGCCGGTCGACGATGATGTAGTTGCCGCGCACGCGATAGTTCACCAGCTCGGACGTGTCGCCTTCCGGCCCAACCACGAAGAGTGGCGGCATCTCGCCCTGGCCGATGCCTCGCGGGAACTCGATGAACACCTGCTTGCCATCGTCGAAGGCGCGCAATGGCCGCCACGGTGCTCGATCGCCTGTCACGTCGTTTACCGGAAATTCACACGAGAGAGATCGATGCCGGTCGAGACGGGCTGTGCAGCTTCGGCCTCTTGGTTCTGACGGCGCAAGGCAATGAGTTGGTCCTGCGGGTACTGCCAGGAAACCGATGCCATATAGGTGGACGGCGTCGAGCGCAGTTCCATGTGATAGGTACGCCGATCGGTATTGATGACGAGATTTGTGAGAAGGTCGGCGCGCGTCGGCTTGACGAGGATGTGGACTTGCTTGGCCCCGCCCGTTCCGCTCTCGGTATCGCCGATGATCCAGCGCACGGTGTCGCCGGCGGCGACGGGACCGGAGCCGACGAGCTGCTCGCCGGGCTGGAGCGCGATGTCGGTGATCTGCCCCGGCGAGGCATAGACCTGATAGAGCGCGCCATCGACAAACTGATAGACCTGCATCGAGTTGATGAAGCCGTTGCGGACAGGCTGGACGCGCGCTGCGGCGTTGGCCAGGTTCACGCGCGCGGTCGGATCGGTCGGTTCCGGCTCGGGCTTTGCGTCCTTGCCGACCGGCTTCAACTGGCCTGGAAGCGGCAGCGGCTTTGACATCTCTACCACCTTGACGGGCGGGGGCGGATCGACGGCCTGCACGGCCGGGACCGGATCGTCATAAGAAATCTCCGGCGGCTTCTGCCTGGTGGCACAGCCTGCAAGCGCCGAAGTGCAAAGCAGAAGTGCTGGAAAGGCCATCTTGCGGAAAACCGGCACTGCGTGGATGAGGAAAGTTGGACACCCCCAGTGGGCGGCCTTGAAGAGTGCGGGCGTCATTGTCCAAGCTCCTTCGACCAGTTGATGGCGTTGATGTAGATGCCGAGCGGGTTCTTCCTCAGCGCGTCGGCGTCGCGCGGGGGCTGCACGACAATTGTGAGGATCGCAGACCAGCGCTCCGTGGAAGCAAGGGAACCGTCCTGATAGCGGCGTTCGACCCAGGCGATGCGGAAGCTCACCGGCGATGCGCGGATGACCGACGACACGTCGACGGCGACCTGTTGTTTGCCGACCTTGGTGAACGGGTCATTGGCGCGCGCATAGTCGTTGAGAGCCAGCGCCCCGCCCTGTGTCGCGAAGTCATAGGCGCGCAGCCAGTTCTGCCGCACGATGACCGGATCGGCGGGGATCGACCTCACCTGTTCGATGAAGTGCGCCAGGTAGAAGGCGATCTGCGGATCGTTCGGCTGATAGTCGCCGACCGCGGGGGCGACAGCCTGCGCCTGGCCGAGACGATCGACCTGCACCACCCAGGGCACGATGGAGCCGTTGGCGGATTGCCAGACGAGCGCGGCAGAGAACCCGGCGGCGAGCGCCAGGGAACCGAAGGCCATGTAACGCCAATTGCGCGCCTGCACGCGAGCGGAACCGATGCGGTCGTCCCAGACCTGGGCAGCGCGCTGGTAGGGCGTCTCGGGTTGTGGGGATTTGCCGTAGTGCGTGGACGGTCGTTTGAACATGCTTAGTCTCTTTCAGAGAGGTTGATCGAGGAGCCGCCGCCATGGCTGTCACCGCTGCGAACAGCGTGGGCGGCGGCCTGGACGCCGTGGGTCATCTGTTGCGAGCGCTTCATGCGTTTCGCCCAGGCGGGCTGACTTTCGGTTGCGGAAGACGCGGCGGGTGCAGAGCCAGCTTCGGCGGCGTTCGCGCCGATTGTGCCAGCGGTGGATGATCCGCCCGTCGTCTCGAAGGCAGCGCGAGCGCCCGACTGGTAGCTCCGCATCATGCTGCCTGCCGCATTATTGGCCGCGCGCTTCAGCGGTGAGATGGCGCCCTGGGCGGCAGCGATCATGACACCGCCGAGCCCGGATGCGACGCCGGAAAAACCAGACTCTCCGGCCGCGCCGAGATTGTAGGCTGTGGATGCCCTGCCCGCAGTCGCGGCACCGCCACGCGCCGCCGCTGCAGCACCGCCGCTGACAGCCGCGCCGCCGGACATCACGGCGCCGGCGGCCGCGGCGCCCACTGCTGCCATGCCGCCGGCGGCGAGCCCGGCGCCGACCGCCGCGCCCGCGCCGAGTTGCGGGCCGCCGGAGACGAGACCGTTGGCAATGCCCGGTCCAAAGATGCCAAGGCCGAGCAGGGACAGCGCGGCCAGCACGATCGCCATGGCATCGTCGATCGACGGCGTGTTGCCGCCGAAGCCTGCGGTGAACTCGGAAAAGAGGGTCGAGCCGATGCCGATGATGACGGCGAGCACCAGCACCTTGATGCCGGACGAGATGACGTTGCCAAGCACGCGCTCGGCCATGAAGGCGGATTTGCCGAACAGACCGAAGGGGATCAGCACGAAACCGGCGAGCGTCGTCAGCTTGAACTCGATCAGCGTGACGAAGAGCTGGATCGCGAGGATGAAGAAGGCCAGCAGCACCAGCGCCCAGGCGAAGAACATGCAGGCGATCTGGATGAAGTTCTCGAAGAAGGACCAATAGCCCATCAAGTTCGAGATCGAATCCAGCAACGGCCGGCCGGCGTCGAGCCCGGTCTGCGCCACCTTGCCCGGGCGCATGAGATCGTTGACGGTAAAACCCGTACCCGAGGCCTTCAGGCCAAGACCCGCGAAGCTTTCGAAGACGATGCGGGCGAGATTGTTCCAGTTGGAGATGAGATAGGCAAAAACGCCGACGAACAGGATCTTCTTGACGAGGCGCGCCATGATGTCGTCGTCCGCGCCCCAGGACCAGAAGAGCGCAGCCAAGGTCACGTCAATAACGATCAGGGTTGTGGCGATGAAGCCGACCTCGCCGCCGAGCAGGCCGAAGCCGCTGTCGATGTAGCGCGTGAAGACTTCGAGGAAATGGTCAATGACGCCCATGCCGCCCATGTCAGCGAATCTCCGGCCGAGGCGGCTCGACCTGCAGCGCGGGAGCGGTCACATCCGTCCCCTGCCCTTCTTTCCGGTCGGGCGACGCCACATTTGGAAACAGCGTTGTCGGCGCTACCGGAGCAGGCGCGGCTGCCGCGTCACGTTGACCGAGAAACCGGCGCCGGCTTTCTGCCCATGCCTTCAAGCAACCGGGATCGCGAGGACCGGCCTCGCCGATCCGGGAACAGCGGCGCAGTTCGGCCGCGAGCGGGTCTTGTGACGCGATGGAACGGTCCCGGGTCGCAAGGGCGTCAGGCTCATCGTCCTTGCTGCTCATCTCGATCACGGTCACTGTCAAAGCGACCGCGATGAAGACGACTGCGCCGATGCGAGCGAAGATCTTGCCATCCATCGCGCCGGCCTCAGTTCTTGCCATAGAACATCTGCGCACTGCCGGACTGGTAGCCCGAGCCCTGCGTCAGGAAGCGGCGGCGCTGCTCGCGGCCCTGGTCGGCGGCGGTGGCCTGCTCGGCCGATTGCAACGTCTGCGCCCGACCGTTCGCGGCGACGACAGCGGTGAGATCGGCAAGCTGCTGGGCCTGAAGCGCGAGGAGCTGGTTGCCGGCCTGTGTTGCCTGAAGCGCGCCGGTCGCACCCTGGCTCTGGCCGACCAGCGCCGACATCTCGTTGCGATTGGTGTCGATGTTGCCGACGACGCCCGCCTGCACACGCATGGCATCCTGAAGGCCACCAACCGTGTTGCCCCAGCGCGAGCGCGCGTCGGCGACGAGTTGCTGATCCGAAGCCGACAGCGAGACGTTGCCATATTCCTGCTTGAAGGCCTGATCGATCTGCTGGACGTCATAGGCAACGTTCTGCGCTTGACCGAGCAATTGCTGCGTACGCTGCACGGACTGCTGGAGCTGTTGCAGTGAGGAGAATGGCAGGCTTGCGAGATTGCGGGCCTGGTTGATGAGCATCTGCGCCTGGTTCTGAAGCGAGGTGATCTGGTTGGTGATCTGCTCGAGTGAGCGCGCTGCCGTCAGGACGTTTTGCGAATAGTTCGAGGGATCGAAGACGATCAAGGCCTGTGCCGGGGTCGCCAGCATGGGCGAGAATGCGGCGGGTGCGGCAAGCAGGGCGGCAGCGAACCGCATGGCAAGTGAACGGCGCATTTTCATGGGGACTTCTCCTTGTTGGTGAGGGCGGGGCTGGTTAGGGCGGGAACGAGTTCAGCGGCCCAGCCCAAATTGCGGTGGGTCAGCCAGGCAGCGAGGAACCCGTCGCGGCCATGCTCGGCGACGATGCGGGCGATCGCGGCCTGGTCGGTCTTCGCGGATACAGCGCAAAGCGCGAGGGCCACATCCGACAAGCCGAGCTCGAACAGCCGGTTGCCGCGGCGGGACTGGCAGTAATAGTCGCGCTTCGGCATCGCCCGCGCGATGATCTCGATCTGCCGATCGTTGAGGCCGAAGCGGCGATAGATCGCCGTGATCTGCGGATCGATGGCGCGCTCGTTCGGCAGGAGAAGCCGGGTCTGGCAGCTCTCGATGATCGCGGGCGCGATTGCCGAACCATCGATGTCGCTGAGCGACTGCGTGGCGAAGATGACGCTGGCGTTTTTCTTGCGCAGCGTCTTCAGCCATTCGCGGAGCTGGCCGGCAAAGCCCTCATCGTCCAGCGCAAGCCAGCCTTCGTCGATGATGAGAAGGGTTGGCGAGCCATCGAGCCGGTCCTCGATGCGGTGGAAGAGATAGGACAGGACGGCGGGCGCGGCACCCGTTCCGATCAGTCCTTCGGTCTCGAATGCCTGGACCGACGCCGATCCGAGATGTTCGCGCTCGGCATCGAGCAACCGGCCGTAGGGACCCCCAACGCAATAGGGGCGCAATGCCTGCTTGAG
Organism: Mesorhizobium sp. Mes31; assembly: GCF_024519675.1. Lineage (NCBI taxonomy): Bacteria > Pseudomonadati > Pseudomonadota > Alphaproteobacteria > Hyphomicrobiales > Phyllobacteriaceae > Mesorhizobium > Mesorhizobium sp. Mes31. Next base: position 8,614 of record NZ_JALJRL010000041.1, read on the forward strand.
ATCATTTGATTGCAGCAGCACGACCAGACCGGTGATGGTGCGCTCCTCAACAGGCGCGGACGCCAGGGAGCTCAACGCCGTCCAGATATGCTCCTTGACCTCAGGCGTGATCGCCACATTCTCGCGCGTCAGGATCGCCACGATCCAGTCGGCGGCCCAGGCGCGCTCGGGGACATCATGAATGCGGGCGAACGGCTGAAGGCTGACGCTGTCGAAGGCCCCATCGCTGAGATCGCCGCCGAGATCATGCCAGTCGCCGCCCATGGCGAGTGCCGCCGCGCGAATCGAGCCGCCGAAATCGAAGGCGAATACCTGTGACCCTGCATAGCGGCGGAACTGCAGCGCCATCAGTGCCAACAGCACCGACTTGCCCGCGCCGGTCGGGCCGACGATCAGCGTATGGCCGACGTCGCCGACATGAAGCGAAAGCCGGAACGAGGTCGAGCCTTCGGTCTTGCCGAAGAGCAGAGGGGGCGCTGCAAAATGCTCGTCTCGTTCCGGCCCCGCCCACACCGCGGAAAGCGGGATGATGTGGGCGAGATTGAGGGTGGAGATGGGAGGTTGACGGACGTTGGCGTAAACATGACCCGGCAGGCTGCCGAGCCAGGCGTCGACGGCGTTGATGGTTTCGATGATCGCCGTGAAATCGCGGCCCTGGATCACCTTTTCGACCCGGCGCAGTTTTTCGTCGGCGATGCCGGGATCATCGTCCCACACCGTTACCGTCGCGGTGACATAGGCCATGCCGGCATAGTCGGCGCCGAGTTCCTGCAGCGCCATGTCGGCGTCGGCGGCCTTGTTTGCGGCGTCGGTATCCACGAGGACGGACGCCTCGTTGGTCATCACCTCCTTGAGGATCGCCGCGACCGATTTGCGCTTGGCGAACCATTGACGCCGGATCTTTCTCAGCAGCCTGGTCGCATCGGTCTTGTCGAGCAGGATCGCGCGTGTCGACCAGCGATACGGAAACGCCAGCCGGTTCAGTTCGTCGAGCAGACCCGGCGTGGTCGCGGTCGGGAACCCCGTGACCGTGAGAATGCGCAGGTGCGACGCGCCAAGCCGCGGCTCGAGCCCGCCGGTCAGCGGCTGGTCGGCCAGCATGGCGTCGAGATACATCGGCGTTTCGGGAACGCGGACACGGTGGCGATTGGTCGAGACGCAGCCATGCAGGTAGGTCAGCGTCTCGGCGTCATCGAGCCAACTGCACTCCGGCATGAAGGCTTCGACAAGGCGCAGGACGCGCTCGCTGCGATCGGCGAACCCGGCCAGCACCGCATTGGGGTCGAGGCCCTTCTTCTCGCGGCCTTCGTAGAGCCAGCTTTCCGCTCGCGCGGTGTCATCGGCGGGCGCAAGATAGGTGAGGGTGAGGAAGTAGCTGGACTCGAAATGCGCGCCAGCCTCCTCGAAGCCCGCCTTTCGTTCCGCATCGACCAGCGTGGAGGCCGCATCCGGAAAGCTGCTGTCGGGATAACGGGTCGAGGCATGGCGCTGCGCCTCGACGAAGATCGCCCAGCCGGAGCCGAGACGGCGCAAGGCATTGTTGAGCCGGCCGGCGACGGCAATCAGTTCGGCCGGAACGGCGCTGTCGAGATCAGGACCGCGAAAGCGCGCGGTGCGCAGGAAGCTGCCGTCCTTGTTGAGGACGGTTCCGGCGCCGACCAATGCCACCCAGGGCAGGAAGTCGGCGAGCCGGTTGCTACGGTTGCGATATTCGGCAAGGTTCATCATCCAATGGCCCCCTTAGACCGTGAGATGCGCCGGGATGCGCAAATGCCGGCGAACGACGTCGACGAAAAGCGGATCGCGCTTGGCGGCCCAGACGGCGGCAACATGGCCGATCGCCCAGATTGCGAGGCCGACGAGCCAGAGACGCAGTCCCAGCCCCACGGCGCCGGCAAGGGTCCCGTTCATGATGGCAATGGCGCGCGGGGCGCCACCGAGCAGGATCGGCTCGGTCAGCGCGCGGTGCACGAGGACCGAATAGCCCGGCACTGTATAATCCGGCATCGGGCCGCCCTGTTCGACAGCGCCCGCCATCAGACCAGCGCCCCGCCGCCGAACGAGAAGAACGACAGGAAGAAGCTCGACGCCGCGAAGGCGATCGACAGACCGAACACGATCTGGATGAGCCGGCGGAAGCCTCCCGACGTGTCGCCGAAGGCGAGCGTCAGGCCGGTGATTATGATGATGATCACCGCCATGATCTTGGCGACCGGGCCCTCGATCGACTGGAGGATCTGTTGCAGCGGCTATTCCCACGGCATCGACGAGCCGGAGGCATGAGCGGGCGCTGCCATCACCAGGATGAGCGTGGGAACCGAAACGGTCATGGCGAGGCGATGGCGCGCGAGGCGCAGGCGTTGGATCACGGATTTTCTCCTTCAGGGCTTTGGATGAGCAAGGTCGGGCTGTCGTCGCCATCGAGGACGGCTGGCGCGACCCGGTAATCACCGTCCGGGCGAAGGCCGTCGACACGGGCGAGTTCGGACAGCCGGCGCGCGGAGCCGCGGCCGGAAAGGACGGCAATCAGGTCGATCGTTTCGGCGATGAGCGCGCGTGGCACCGTGACGACGGCTTCCTGGATGAGCTGTTCCATCCGTCGCAGCGCGCCGATGGCGCTACCAGCGTGGATCGTGCCGAGGCCGCCGGGGTGGCCGGTGCCCCAGGCCTTGAGTAACTCGAGCGCCTCGGCTCCGCGCACCTCGCCGACCGGAATGCGGTCGGGGCGCAGGCGCAGCGATGAACGAACGAGATCGGAGAGCGAGGCGACGCCATCTTTCGTGCGCATCGCCACGAGATTGGGGGCGGCGCATTGCAGCTCGCGCGTATCCTCGATGATGACGACGCGATCGGCGGTCTTCGCCACTTCGGCCAGCAGTGCGTTGATCAGCGTGGTCTTGCCCGTGGATGTGCCGCCTGCAACGAGGATGTTCGCGCGGTTGGCAACGCCCTGGCGCAGCGTGTCCGCCTGCTCCGCCGACATGATTCTGGTCGCGACATAATCTTCGAGGGTGAAGATGGCGACGGCGGGCTTGCGGATCGCGAAGGCGGGCGCCGCGACGACGGGAGGAAGAAGCCCCTCGAACCGCTCGCCCGTCTCGGGCAGCTCAGCCGAGACGCGTGGGGCACCGGCATGGACTTCGGCACCGACATGATGAGCAACGAGGCGAACGATGCGCTCGCCGTCCGCTGCCGACAGGCGCTCTCCTGTGTCGGACAACCCCTCGGACAGGCGGTCGATCCACAAATGCCCATCGGGGTTGAGCATCACTTCGACGATGCTCGCATCGTCGAGATAGCTCGCGATCGCGGGTCCGAGCGCAGTGCGCAGCATGCGTGCGCCGCGCGCCAGACCTTCTGAATTGTGATGCGAAGCTGCCATCCTGTCCCCGTTTCGATCCGGGGAACATGGGCGGCCCCTGGACGGGGATGATTAAGAGAGCCGCATCTCGAGTGGTTTCAACACCTATATCGAGGCGTAGTAGCGTAGCGTGCAAATACAGGAGATTGGCGGTGCCGACCTGTAATCAAGGCTGACGATCTTCAGGCAAGGGCGGCGCTCGCCCTCAATTGTGCCCTCGTCGGCAAAGCCGACTGATCAAGCGGCTTCAGCACGAGTTGACCGTCGAGGCTTGTGGCGAACCACCACGTCGACCTTGTAGTCGAGCCGGTCCAGACAGCGAACCAGCCTGTCTATTGAAAACTTGCCCGTGCGCCCGGTGACGATCGCGGAGACGTCGGGTTGTTTCATACCGAGCAGTTCAGCCGACTTCGCCTGGGTCAGGCGCCGGCGCTTTATAATGGCGCGGATCTCGCGGGCCAGCTTGGCCTTGAGCAATTCCTCTTCGGGATTGTCAAAGCCGAGGT
>NZ_JALJRL010000042.1:0-9753 GCF_024519675.1 Mesorhizobium sp. Mes31
ACCTCGGCTTTGACAATCCCGAAGAGGAATTGCTCAAGGCCAAGCTGGCCCGCGAAATCCGCGCCATTATCAAGCGCCGGCGCCTGACCCAGGCGAAGTCGGCTGAACTGCTTGGAATGAAACAGCCCGACGTCTCCGCGATCGCCACCGGGCGCACGGGTAAGTTTTCAATAGACAGGTTGGTCCGCTGTCTGGACCGGCTCGACTACAAGGTCGACGTGGTGGTTCGCCACAAGCCTCGACGGTCAACTCGTGCTGAGGCCGCTTGAGCAGACGGCTTGCCGACGAGCGCAAAATAGACGGCGAGCGCCGCCCTTGCCTGAAGATCGCCGGCCTTGATTACAGGTCGGCACCGCCAATCTCCTGTATTTGCACGCTACGCCACTACGCCTCGATATAGGTGTTGAAACCACTCGAGATACGGCTCTCTTAATCATCCCCGTCCAGGGGCCGCCCATGTTCCCCCGGATCGAAACGGGGACAGGATGGCAGCTTCGCCTCACAATTCAGAAGGTCTGGCTCGCGGCGCACGCATGTTGCGCACCGCGCTCGGACCCGCGATCGCGCGCTATCTCGACGACGCCGGCATCGTCGAAGTGATGCTCAATCCCGATGGGCGTTTGTGGATCGATCGCCTGTCCGAGGGCCTATCCGATACCGGCGAACGTTTGTCGGCGGCGGACGGCGAGCGCATCGTTCGCCTCGTCGCTCATCATGTCGGTGCCGAAGTCCATTCCGGCGCCCCACGTGTCTCGGCCGAGCTTCCCGAGACGGGCGAGCGCTTCGAGGGGCTTCTTCCTCCCGTCGTCGCGGCGCCCGCCTTCGCGATCCGCAAGCCCGCCGTCGCCATCTTCACCCTCGAAGATTATGTCGCGACCGGAATCATGTCGGCGCAGCAGGCGAACGCGCTGCGCCAGGGCGTTGCCAACCGCGCGAACATCCTCGTTGCAGGCGGCACTTCCACGGGCAAGACCACGCTGATCAACGCTCTGCTCGCTGAAGTGGCCAAGACCGCCGATCGCGTCGTCATCATAGAGGATACGCGCGAACTGCAATGCGCCGCACCCAATCTCGTGGCGATGCGCACGAAAGACGGCGTCGCGTCGCTCTCCGATCTCGTTCGTTCGTCGCTGCGTCTGCGCCCCGACCGCATTCCGGTCGGCGAGGTGCGCGGGGCCGAGGCGCTCGAACTGCTCAAGGCCTGGGGCACCGGCCACCCCGGCGGCCTCGGGACGATCCACGCCGGCAGCGCCATTGGCGCGCTGCGGCGGATGGAACAGCTCATCCAGGAAGCCGTCGTCACGGTTCCACGCGCTCTGATCGCCGAAACGATCGACCTGGTTGCCGTCCTTTCCGGCCGCGGCTCCGCGCGCCGGCTGTCCGAACTCGCCCGTGTCGATGGCCTGTGCCCGGACGGCGACTACCGGGTCGCGCCAGCCGTCCTCGAGGGCGACGACAGCCCGACCTTGCTCATCCAAAGCCCTGAAGGAGAAAATCCGTGATCCAACGCCTGCGCCTCGCGCGCCACCGTCTCGCCATGACCGTTTCCGTTGCCACGCTCATCCTCGTGATGGCCGTGCCCGCCCATGCCTCCGGCTCGTCGATGCCGTGGGAACAACCGCTGCAACAGATACTCCAGTCGATCGAAGGCCCGGTCGCCAAGATCATGGCGGTGATCATCATCATCGTCACCGGCCTGACGCTCGCCTTCGGCGACACGTCGGGCGGCTTCCGCCGGCTCATCCAGATCGTGTTCGGCCTGTCCATCGCCTTCGCGGCGTCGAGCTTCTTCCTGTCGTTCTTCTCGTTCGGCGGCGGAGCGCTGATCTGATGGCGGGTTCGGTCGAACAGGGCGGGTCAATGCCGGCCTACGCGGTGCCGGGTTATGCGGTCCTCGTGCACCGGGCGCTGACCGAGCCGATCCTGCTCGGTGGCGCCCCGCGCGCCATTGCCATCATGAACGGGACGCTCGCTGGCGCCGTGGGGCTGGGACTGCGTCTGTGGCTCGTCGGCATCGCGATCTGGGCGATCGGCCATGCAGCCGCTGTCTGGGCCGCCAAGCGCGATCCGCTCTTCGTCGACGTCGTTCGCCGGCATCTGCGCATCCCGACGCATCTCACGGTCTGAGAGAGGTCGCGCCGATGATGAACCTTGCCGAATATCGTAACCGTAGCAGCCGGCTCGCCGACTTCCTGCCCTGGGTGGCATTGGTCGGCGCCGGCATCGTCTTAAACAAGGACGGCAGCTTCCAGCGCACCGCGCGCTTTCGCGGACCCGATCTCGACAGCGCCGTGCCGGCTGAACTGGTCGCCGTCGCCGGCCGGCTCAACAATGCCTTCCGCCGTCTCGGCTCCGGCTGGGCGATCTTCGTGGAGGCGCAACGCCATGCCTCGACCCGCTATCCCGACAACAGCTTTCCGGATGCGGCCTCGACGCTGGTCGATGCGGAACGAAAGGCGGGTTTCGAGGAGGCCGGCGCGCATTTCGAATCCAGCTACTTCCTGACGCTCACCTATCTTGCGCCCGCCGAAGACGCCGCCCGGGCGGAAAGCTGGCTTTACGAAGGGCGTGGGAAGAAGGGCCTTGACCCCAATGAGGTGCTGACCGGGTTCGCCGATCGCAGCGACCGCGTCCTGCGCCTTGTCGAAGCCTTCATGCCTGAATGCCGCTGGCTCGATGACGCCGAGACGCTGACCTATCTGCATGGCTGCGTTTCGACAAATCGCCACCGTGTCCGCGTTCCCGAAACGCCGATGTATCTCGATGCCATGTTGGCCGACCAGCCGCTGACCGGCGGGCTCGAGCCGCGGCTTGGCGCGTCGCATCTGCGCATTCTCACGGTCACGGGGTTCCCGACCGCCACCACGCCGGGTCTGCTCGACGAACTGAACCGGCTGGCCTTCCCGTATCGCTGGTCGACACGCGCGATCCTGCTCGACAAGACCGATGCGACCAGGCTGCTGACAAAGATCCGGCGTCAGTGGTTCGCCAAGCGCAAATCGGTCGCCGCGGTCCTCAAGGAGGTGATGACCAACGAGGCATCCGTCCTCGTGGACACCGATGCGGCAAACAAGGCCGCCGATGCCGACATGGCGCTGCAGGAGCTCGGCGCCGACTATGCCGGCATGGCATATGTCACCGCGACGGTGACGGTTTGGGACGATGATCCCGGCATCGCCGACGAAAAACTGCGCCTGGTCGAAAAAGTTATCCAGGGTCGCGATTTCACGGCGATTATCGAAACCATCAATGCTGTCGACGCCTGGCTCGGCAGCCTGCCGGGTCATGTCTACGCCAATGTCCGTCAACCTCCCATCTCCACCCTCAATCTCGCCCACATCATCCCGCTTTCCGCGGTGTGGGCGGGGCCGGAACGGGACGAGCATTTTGCAGCGCCCCCTCTGCTCTTCGGCAAGACCGAAGGCTCGACCCCGTTCCGGCTTTCGCTTCATGTCGGTGACGTCGGCCACACGCTGATCGTCGGCCCGACCGGCGCCGGCAAGTCCGTGCTGCTGGCACTGATGGCGCTGCAGTTCCGCCGCTATCCAGGGTCACAGGTCTTCGCCTTCGATTTCGGCGGATCGATCCGCGCCGCTGCACTCGCCATGGGCGGCGACTGGCATGATCTCGGCGGCGATCTCAGTGATGGGGCGAGCGATAGCGTCAGCCTTCAGCCGTTCGCGCGGGTTCATCATGTCCCCGAGCGCGCCTGGGCCGCCGACTGGGTCGTGGCGATCCTGACGCGCGAGGGTGTGACGATCACGCCCGAGATCAAGGAGCATATCTGGACGGCGTTGACCTCACTGGCCTCCGCGCCTGTCGAGGAGCGCACGATCACCGGTCTGGTCGTGCTGCTGCAATCAAATGACCTCAAGCAGGCATTGCGCCCCTATTGCGTCGGGGGTCCCCATGGCCGGTTGCTCGATGCCGAGCGCGAACATCTCGGATCGGCGTCGGTCCAGGCATTCGAAACCGAAGGGCTGATCGGAACAGGTGCCACGCCCGCCGTCCTGTCCTATCTCTTCCATCGCATCGAGGATCGGCTCGATGGCTCGCCAACCCTCCTCATCATCGACGAAGGATGGCTTGCGCTGGACGATGAGGGTTTTGCCGGCCAGCTCCGCGAATGGCTGAAGACGCTGCGCAAGAAGAACGCCAGCGTCATCTTCGCCACGCAGTCGCTCAGCGACATCGATGGTTCGGCGATCGCGCCCGCGATCATCGAGAGCTGCCATACCCGGCTCCTCCTGCCCAACGAGCGCGCCATCGAGCCGCAGATCACGGCGATCTATCGCCGCTTCGGCCTCAACGATCGGCAGATCGAGATCATCGCGCGGGCGATGCCGAAACGCGACTATTACTGCCAGTCCCGTCGCGGCAACCGGCTGTTCGAGCTCGGCCTGTCGGATGTGGCACTCGCGCTCTGCGCTGTATCCGCGAAGACCGACCAGGCCGCTATCGCCCGCATAGTCGCTGAGCATGGCCGCGACGGTTTCCTCGCTGCCTGGCTCAACCACCGTGGCGTCGCCTGGGCCGCCGAACTCGTGCCCGCCCTAACCAGCCCCGCCCTCACCAACAAGGAGAAATCCCCATGAAACTGCACCGTTCGGTTGGCATGCGGTTCGCCGCCGCACTGCTTGTCGCTCCCGTCACCCTCGCGCCAATGCTGGCAACGCCGGCACACGCCTTGATCGTCTTCGATCCCTCGAACTATTCGCAAAACGTCCTGACGGCAGCGCGCTCGCTCGAGCAGATCACCAACCAGATCACCTCGCTTCAGAACCAGGCGCAGATGCTCATCAACCAGGCGCGCAATCTCGCAAGCCTGCCATTCTCCTCGCTGCAACAGCTCCAGCAGTCCGTCCAGCGTACGCAGCAATTGCTCGGTCAAGCGCAGAACGTTGCCTATGATGTCCAGCAGATCGATCAGGCATTCCAGCAGAAATACGGCAACGTCGCGCTGTCGGCGTCGGATCAGCAACTCGTCACCGACGCGCGCTCGCGCTGGGGCAACACGGTTAGCGGCCTTCAGGATGCCATGCGTGTGCAGGCGGGCGTCGTTGGCAACATCGACACCAATCGCACGCAGATGTCGGCGCTCGTCGGCCAGAGCCAGGGTGCGACCGGCGCGCTTCAGGCAGCACAGGCCGGCAACCAGCTCCTCGCGCTTCAGGCCCAGCAGCTTGCCGATCTCACCGCTGTCGTCGCCGCGAACGGTCGGGCCCAGGCGTTGCAATCGGCCGAGCAGGCCACCGCCGCCGACCAGGGCCGCGAGCAGCGCCGCCGCTTCCTGACGCAGGGCTCGGGCTACCAGCCCGGCAGTGCGCAGATGTTCTATGGCAAGAACTGAGGCCGGCGCGATGGATGGCAAGATCCTCGCTCGCATCGGCGCAGTCGTCTTCATCGCAGTCGCTTTGACAGTGACCGCGATCGAGATGAGCAGCAAGGACGATGAGCCTGACGCCCTTGCGGCGCGGGACCGTTCCACAGCGTCACAAGACCCACTCGCGGCCGAATTGCGGCGCTGTTCCGGGATCGGCGAGGCCGGTCCTCGCGATCCCGGTTGCCTGAAAGCGTGGGCAGACAGCCGGCGCCGGTTTCTCGGTCAACGTGACTCGGCAACCGCGCCTGCTGCCGCTGCCCCGAAAACGTTATTCCCTGATGTGCCGGCGTCAGCCGACCGGAAAGAAGGGGAGCGGACGGATGTGACCGCTCCTGCGATGCAGGTCGAGCCGCCCCGGCCGGAGGCGCGCTGACATGGGCGGGATGGGCGTCATCGACCATTTCCTCGAAGTCTTCACGCGCTACATCGACGGCGGCTTCGGCCTGCTCGGCGGCGAGGTCGGCTTCATCGCCACGACCCTGATTGTCATCGACGTGACGCTGGCGGCGCTCTTCTGGTCCTGGGGTGCGGACGACGACATCATGGCGCGCCTCGTCAAGAAGAGCCTGTTCGTCGGCGTTTTTGCCTATCTCATCTCCAACTGGAACAATCTCGCCCGCATCGTCTTCGAAAGCTTCGCCGGACTTGGCCTGAAGGCCTCGGGAACGGGTTTTACCGTCAACGATCTCATGCGCCCGGGCAAGGTGGCGCAGACCGGGCTCGACGCCGGCCGGCCCTTGCTGGACTCGATTTCGAACCTGATGGGTTATTGGTCCTTCTTCGAGAACTTCATCCAGATCGCCTGCATGTTCTTCGCCTGGGCGCTGGTGCTGCTGGCCTTCTTCATCCTCGCGATCCAGCTCTTCGTCACGCTGATCGAGTTCAAGCTGACGACGCTCGCCGGTTTCGTGCTGATACCCTTCGGTCTGTTCGGCAAATCCGCCTTCATGGCCGAGCGGGTGCTTGGCAACGTCATCTCGTCCGGCATCAAGGTGCTGGTGCTCGCTGTCATCATCGGCATCGGCTCGACGCTCTTCTCCGAGTTCACCGCAGGCTTCAGCGGCAACACGCCGTCGATCGACGACGCCATGGCGATCGTGCTGGCCGCGCTGTCGCTGCTTGGCCTTGGCATATTTGGACCTGGCATTGCCAACGGTCTCGTCTCCGGTGGCCCGCAGCTCGGCGCGGGCGCGGTGGTCGGCACAGGGCTCGCCGCCGGCGGCATGGCAGCAGTGGGCGCCGCGGCCGGCGGCGCCGTCGTGTCTGGGGGTGTGGCTGTTACCGGCGGTGCTGCAGCGGCAGCCCGTGGCGGTGCTGCCGTCGCGGGGAGGGCATCCACAGCCTACGGCCTCGGGGCGGCCGGACAGTCAGGCTTTTCCAGCGTTGCATCCGGGCTCGGCGGTGTCATCGGAGCCAGCGCCCATGGCGCCATCTCACCGCTCAAGCGCGCGGCCAATCATGCGGCAGGCAGCATGAAGCACAGCTTCCAGTCCGGCGCTCGCGCTGCCTTCGAGACGACAGGCGGATCCTCCACCGCCGGCACAATCGGCGCGAACGCTGGCGAAGCCGGCTCCGCTCCCGCCGCGTCCTCCGCCACCGAAAGTCAGCCCGCCTGGGCGAAGCGCATGAAGCGCTCGCAACAGATGACCCATGGCGTCCAGGCCGCCGCCCACGCCGTTCGCAGTGGTGACAGCCATGGCGGCGGCTCCTCGATCAACCTCTCTGAAAGTGACTGAGCATGTTCAAACGACCGTCCACGCACTACGGCAGATACCCACAACCCGAGACGCCCTACCAACGCGCTGCCCAGGTCTGGGACGAGCGCATCGGTTCGGCTCGCGTGCAGGCGCGCAATTGGCGGTACATGGCCTTCGGTTCCCTGGCGCTCGCCGCGGGGTTCTCCGCCGCGCTCGTCTGGCAATCCGCCAATGGCTCGGTCGTGCCATGGGTGGTCCAGGTCGATCGTCTCGGCCAGGCGCAGGCGGTCGCCCCTGCGGTCGGCGACTATCAGCCGAACGATCCGCAGATCGCCTTCTATCTGGCGCACTTCATCGAACAGGTGAGGTCGATCCCCGCCGATCCGATCATCGTGCGGCAGAACTGGCTGCGCGCCTATGACTTCGCGACGCAGGGCGGGGCGCTGGCTCTCAACGACTATGCGCGCGCCAATGACCCGTTCTCCAAGGTCGGCAAACAGCAGGTCGCCGTCGACGTGTCGTCGGTCATCCGCGCATCGCGGGTGAGCTTCCGAGTCGCCTGGGTCGAACGCCGCTATCAGGACGGGTCACTCGCGTCTACGGAGCGCTGGTCCGCCATTCTCACCATTGTCGTGCAACCCCCGCGCGACGCCGACGCGCTGAGGAAGAACCCGCTTGGCATCTACATCAACGCCGTCAACTGGTCGAAGGAGCTTGGACAATGACGCCCGCACTCTGCAAAGCCGCCCCCCGGGGGCGTCCGGCTTTCCTCATCCACGCAATGCCGGCCTTCCGCAAAATGGCCTTTCCAGCACTTCTGCTTTGCACTTCGGCGCTTGTGGGCTGTGCCACCAGGCAGAAGCCGCCGGAGATTTCCTATGACGATCCAATCCCGGCCGTGCAGGCGGTCGATCCGTCCCCGCCCGTCAAGGTGGTAGAGCTGTCAAAGCCGCTGCCGCTTCCAGGCCAGTTGAAGCCGGTCGGCAAGGCCGCAAAGCCCGAGCCAGAACCGACCGATCCGACCGCGCGCGTGAACCTGGCCAACGCTGCCGCGCGCGTCCAGCCTGTGCGCAACGGCTTCATCAACTCGATGCAGGTCTATCCGTTCGTCGATGGCGCGCTCTATCAGGTCTATGCCTCGCCGGGGCAGATCACCGACATCGCGCTCCAGCCCGGCGAGCAGCTCGTCGGCTCCGGTCCCGTCGCCGCCGGCGACACCGTGCGCTGGATCATCGGCGATACCGAGAGCGGTACGGGCGGGGCCAAGCAAGTCCACATCCTCGTCAAGCCCACGCGCGCCGACCTTCTCACCAATCTCGTCATCAATACCGATCGGCGCACCTATCACATGGAACTGCGCTCGACGCCGTCGACCTATATGGCATCGGTTTCCTGGCAATACCCGCAGGACCAACTCATCGCCTTGCGCAGGCAGAACCAGCAGGCTGAGGCTGCACAGCCGGTCTCGACGGGCATCGATCTTTCTCGCGTCAATTTCCGCTACGAGGTGACAGGCGATCGCGCGCCGTGGCGGCCGTTGCGCGCCTTCGACGATGGCAAGCAGGTGTTCATCGAGTTCCCGCGAGGCATCGGCCAGGGCGAGATGCCGCCCCTCTTCGTGGTCGGACCGGAAGGCGACACCTCCGAACTGGTCAATTATCGCGTGCGCGGCAACTACATGATCGTCGACCGGCTGTTTGCCGCCGCCGAGTTGCGCTTCGGCGCCGGCAAGAACCAGAGGCGTGTCCGCGTCTCCCGCACCGATGGGGTAAGGAGCAGTCGATTTTCATGGATGCGTGGCCCTGGTGAGACCCCGCCAGCGACGAACCTCCGAACAGACGGCGGAGGGCCGGCATCGTGAGCAACAAATTCGATCCCGGGAAGGAAGAAGGCCGGGGGCCGGCGAATGACGCCGGGCCGGAGGCGCCGGTCGAGGATGACGCCTGGCCGTTGACAGGCGAGCCGGCCGCGGCCATGCGGCTGCGCGCCGAGCCGCCGCGCGTAACACGTCTGTCTCGCAAGGCGCTGGCCGGATTGGGGCTCGCCGCAAGCCTCGCTGTCGGCGGGGCGCTGATTTATGCGCTGCAGAACCGTCAGCAAGGCCAGGGGCAGGAGCTGTATTCAACCGATAATCGTTCGACCCCCGATGGGCTCGCCGGCCTGCCAAAGGATTATGCGGGCGTTCCAAAGCTTGGCCCAGCGCTTCCGGGCGATCTCGGCCGCCCGATCCTCAACGCGCAGAATGGCGGCCCGGCGATCGGAGCGCCGTCGTCGGGCTCGGTCGGACCGGATCCAGAGGAACAGCGCCGGGAGCAGGAACTGGAGGCGGCGAGGACCGCGCGTTTGTTCGCGTCCATGCAAACGCGGCCCGCTAGTGACGCGACTGTCGCTCGAGCCACGACAGACACCATGCCACAGGCTGATCTTGCCAGCCTTGGTCTCGCGCCGCAGCCAGCCACGCCCTCGGCGCAGGATCGCCAACTCGCGTTCCTCAATCAGCCGCCGGACAAGCGCACCGTCTCGTCGGATCGTGTTGCGCCGCCGGCGTCGAAGAACGTCCTGCAGGCGGGCGCCGTCATCGCAGCCGCCCTCATCACCGGCGTTCGTTCTGACCTGCCGGGCCAGATTACCGCGCAGGTAACGGAGAATGTCTATGACAGCCCCACCGGCCAC
>NZ_JALJRL010000043.1:0-6070 GCF_024519675.1 Mesorhizobium sp. Mes31
CTGCGGGAATGGGCACGGCGGGCAGGCCCAGACGGCTGCCAATGGCTTCGGCGATCTCGCGGAGTGAGATGCCCTCATCGCCGACCGCGTGCCAATATTTGCCGGCTGGGGCCTTCTCCAGCGCCAAGCGGAACAAGGCGGCGAGATCGCGAGCGTGCACGGCTGACCACCGGTTTGCGCCGTCTCCGGGGTAGCCGACGACGCCCTTCTCCTTCGCGAGCCCGATCAGCAGCGGAAGGAAGCCGGCATTGTCGGTCCCGCTGTGCATGACGGGAGGAATTCGCACGACCGCGGACCGCACGCCCCGCTCAGCGAGGCCGACCGCGGTGGTTTCCACGATGTTGCGAGCCCGCAAGGTCCCTTTGTACGCATCGCCGCCGGGAAGGGCCGGATCGTCCTCGGTGGCTGGCCGGCCCAGCCCTTCCCATCCGGGCGAGCCAATGCTTCCCGAGACGACAAGCGGCTTTCCAGTCCCCGCCAGTGCCTCGCCGTACGCGAGCATGATCTGGACCTCCGCCGCAGCCACGGCGTAGATGCCGCCTGACAGAAGCAGGTCTTGCCTATGCGCGACGTGGATGACTCCGTCGGAGTCTGTAGCCGCCGCCTTGAGCCCGTCGAGATCTTCTAGGCTGCCGCGACGAGCCTTCGCGCCGAGCGCGGCCACTTTCGCCGCAGACTCGTCCGAACGAGCCAGAGCAGCGACCTCGTGGCCGGCGGCGACGAGCTCGGAAATGATGTACGGACCGGAATGGCCGGTCCCGCCAGTGACGAAAACGCGCATGAAACTGCTCCTTGTGGACGACGCGAGAAGTGGTGGTCCGGGACGTGCTCAGCCGTCGAACTTGACCAGGTCTTTGAAGATCAATTGACCCCAGCTTTTTCCGCGTGCCTGGACCAGCAGCCCACCTTCCGATAGCCCGCCAAGATTGATCGGCGCGAAACCGAGATTTTCCGCGAGTGCAGCAATCTCCGCTGCGGCATCGTCATCATCGCTCGCCAGGAACACGACTCTCCTGCCACCATTTACGGCCGGATCCTGGTCAAGGGCCGCGGCGGGTAAATGGTTAAAGCCCTTGACCAGCTTTCCGCCAGAGAAGGCCTGCGCAAGGAATCTGGAAGAAGGCTGCCCTCCCAGTTCCACAGGCGACACACCGTAGGCATTGGTCACGTCGACGATGGTCTTCCCTTGCCAGTTGGGAAGCGCCTTCGCCACATCCGGATGCTGTTCGAAACGGACGGCCAGAAAGTTGATGTCCGCCTTGATGGCGTCCGCCAATTTTTTGGGAATGATCGTAGGACCGATCGCGTTTGCGGTGGACGCAAAGCTTTCGGGGTCGCGTGTCGTTGCAACGGATACTTCGCTGCCGTTGCGGGCAAACGCCCTGGCCAGCGCCTGACCGATATTGCCGAAGCCGATGATTGTGTAGCTCATGTTATTTTCCTCGGTTACGGAGCTCTACGGACTCCAAATAGTTGACTGGAGCTTTCCCGGAGCGGCCCGTCAGATTTGCGCCAGTCCGCCGTCGACAGCGAGTTCGCTGGCGGTCATGAAGCTGCTGTCCGACGATGCGAGAAAGGCGGCCGCCGCTGCGATCTCCGCCGGATCGGCCATGCGCTGGAGTGGGTTCATCGAGGCGAAGACCTTCATGCCTTCCTCGCCTACCGCTTCCTTCGCGAGTTCGGTCGCGGTCGGCCCGGGCGACAGCACGTTTACCCAGATGCCGGTGCCCTTCAGGTCCTCCGCCCAGGTCCGTACGAGGTTGCGCACTGCCGCCTTGCTCGCGCTGTAGACACTGAATGCCGGGGCACCCGTGGTCCCTGCGCTCGATCCGGTCAGGATGATCGAACCGCCCGTACTCATCAAAGGCAGCGCCTTCTGGACCGTGAAGATCGTACCCTTCACATTGGTGTCGAAGGTTTCGTCAATGTGCTCGGCGGTGATCTCGCCGAGAGGAAGCAGGCTTCCCGCCCCGGCATTGGCGAAGACGATGTTGAGGGTTCCGCGTTCGGCCTTCACCGTCGCGTAGAGCCGGTCGAGGTCAGCCATATCCGAGACCGAGCCTTCACCGCACGGGCATTGGGCCCGAGCTCGGCCAGGGCGGCGTCGAGCGCTTTCTGCCGGCGACCGAAGATGAAGACGAAGGCACCCTCCTCGACGAAGCGCTTCGCCGCGGCGAGGCCGATGCCAGTAGCGCCACCCGTGATGACGGCAACCTTACCCTCAAGCTTTCCCATGACTTTCCCTTTCGTGGTGTCGGGACAGCATCTGTCCCCAAGAACCTCGAAATGGGTCCGCCAGCGTCCGTTGTTGAGTGCGAAAGTGCGCATATCGGTGGTGCGAAATCGATCCGGCCGGGCGACTGTCGCCAGCAGCGACGATCGCTATCCATCCCTCGAAACCGGGCCACGCTAGTCGGCATATGCTATAATGGCCGCCCTTATTGCCGTTCGGCATGTTAGATACGGACTTTGGAAGGCGCACCGTGCGGTGCGGGATTGCACCATGGTCGACTGGGACGATGTTCGCTACTTTCTTGCCGCGGCACGCGGAGGCTCGGTCCGAGCCGCCGCCGAGCGCCTCGGCGTAAACCACTCGACCGTGCTGCGACGCATCGCCCAGCTCGAGCAACGGCTGGGAGCGCAGATGTTCGAAAAGCTGCCCTCTGGCTACCGCCTGACTTCTGCGGGCGAGGAGGTCCTCGAGTTCGCGGAGCAGATGGAAGCGTCGTCGAACCGGCTGGAGACACGAATCTTCGGGCGCGACCAGAGCGCGCGCGGGCTTTTGCGAGTGACGCTTCCACCGTTCCTCGCCACACACCTGCTGATGCCGGATCTCGCCGACTTCGCGCGTATGCATCCGGACATCGAGATGGAAATCCTGTCGTCCGGCGAGTTGGCCAATCTGACCAACCGAGAAGCCGACGTCGCGATCCGCATCGTCGCCAACCGCAAGACCCTGCCGCTCAATCTTCACGGCCTGAAGGGACCGGAACTCTTCAGCGGCGTCTACATATCTCGCGATCGACTAGCTGCGTGGCGTGCGGGCGCGCCTGATTCCATCCGATGGATCGTCATGGACAATCATGGAATTCCGGACTGGGCGCGCGAGGGAGAGGTTCACGCCACGGGTGTTCCGTTCAGGACCCCGGACGCCGAGACGCAGATCGTAGCCGCGCAGCAAGGAATCGGGATGACAAAACTGCCGTGCTTCGTCGGAGATGCCGACCCCCTGCTGGTGAGGGCGCCGGGCATCGACCTGCCCACGCATGGGACGCTCTGGCTGCTCACGCAGGGGGAAACACGCAAGACGAAGCGCGTGCGGCTCTTCACCGAGTTCGTATCCCGCAGGCTCGCCGCCTATACGCCGCTTCTGGCGGGCCTGTCCGTATCGCGCGACTGACGCCCGACTTTGGCGGCTTTATCCCAAGTCACTCCCAAAAGCCGTCGTTCCGCTTCCGGCCCCGCTCAAGCCGAAAATCAAATGCTGAATGAACGGTAGTTTTCGGTTGCTCCGTGGTCCGGCGTGAAGGACTGACTTGAAGGTCGAAAGCTGCCATTCTTTCATCGATGGGTCCATCGCAAATCTGGAGAGAATTCGGGTCGGGCCTGCGGCAGCCGGCCTGCGCCGGCGCCGCGAGAGGTAGAGGGCGGAGGGGAGGGTTCCTGACGGGTTTGGAGGTTCGGGGAAAGGCCCCGGGCCGCCCGTCATGGAGACCCTGACCATGGCAAAAAGCGCCATTCAGAAGATCACCCTCAACCAGGCCGAAAACATCCCCTTCGACAAGCTGTTTTTGTCCGAGAAGAACGTGCGACGGATCAAGAACGGCGTCTCGATCGAGGATCTTGCCGCCGACATTGCCCGCCGCGGCCTCATCCAGAGCCTCAACATCCGTCCCGAGTTGAAGGACGGCGAAGAAACCGGCCGCTACGAAGTGCCCGCCGGCGGCCGGCGGTTCTCGGCGCTCCAGCTTCTGGTCAAGCGCAAGGAAATGGCGAAAACCGCGCCGACGCCGTGCATTGTCAATCGCTCCGGACAGACCAGCATGGAGGACGATTCGCTCGCCGAGAATGTCCACCGCGAGAACCTGCATCCGCTCGATCAATTCCGCGCCTTCAAGACGCTGAGCGAGCAGGGGCTCGATGTCGAGGAGATCGCCGCCCGGTATTTCGTGTCGCCGAACACGGTGAAGCAGCGGCTGAAGCTCGCCAATGTCTCGTCAAAACTGCTCGATCTCTACGAACAGGATGAGATCCGTCTTGAGCAAATCATGGCGTTTTCGATTTCGGACGACCATGCCCGCCAGGAGCAGGTCTGGGAACGTATCGCCGGCAACTCGAACATGCAGGAGCCCTATTATATCCGGCGCCTGCTGACGGAAACCACGGTCCGCGCCGACGATCGCCGGGCGGTCTATGTCGGCGCCGAAGCCTATGAGGCTGCCGGCGGCGTTATCCTGCGCGACCTGTTCGAACAGGATTCCGGCGGCTGGTTCCAGGACGCAGCCCTTCTTGAGCAACTGGTCTTCGAGAAGCTGAAGGTGGATGCCGAGGCCATCCGCGCCGACGGATGGAAGTGGGTCGAAGCGGCGATCAGCTTTCCGTACGGTCACACCTCCGGCATGCGGCGCGTCTATGCCGAACCGGAAGAAATGAGCGCTGATGAGATCGCCCGCCACGACGCTGTCAAGGCCGAGTATGACAAGCTCGACGCCGAATATGCCGAGATGGAGGAAGCCGACGAAGAGATCGAGAACAGGCTCGACCAACTCGGCGCCGAACTCGACGCGTTCAGTGATCGGCCCCATGTCTACGATCCGGCACAGAAGGCCATCGCCGGTGCGTTCGTCACACTCGCCGCCAACGGCAAGCCGCAGATCGACGCCGGCTTCGTCCGTCCCGAGGATGAACCGCGGGTCGAGACGGACGAGGATGACGAAGGCGCCAACGGCGAGGGTGTCGACACATCGAACGTGGACGATGCGGATGCCGTCGTCGTCAATGGCCGTTCTCTGGGCCAGACGTCCGAAGCCGAGGAGCCCGAGGAGGACGGCATCAAGCCGCTGCCCGATCGTCTTGTCTTCGACCTCACCGCACAGAGGACGCTGGCGCTGCGCAACGCGCTGGCGAGCGACGTCGACATCGCCTTCGTCGCCGTGCTTCATGCGCTCGTGCTGCAGCTATTCTACCGGTTCGCCAAGGACAGCTGCCTCGAGATCGGCCTGGTGAGCAACAGTTTCGGCCAGGTCCAGGGACTTGCCGAGACACCGTGGGCGAAAGAGATCGGTGAGCGGCACGAGGCCTGGGACAAGGATATGCCCGATAGCGACAAGCTTTGGGTCTTCCTGCGCGGTCTCGACGAAGCGAGCCGCAAGGCGCTGTTCGCGCACTGCGCCTCGCTCTCGCTCAACGCCGTCGTCGAGCCCTGGAACAGGCGTCCGGGCGCGCTTGCCCATGCCGACGTTCTCGCCGGCACGCTCGGCTTCGACATGGTCGAGGCCGGCTGGTCGCCGACGGTGGACAACTATCTCGGCCGCGTCACCAAAGCCCGCATCGTCCAGGCGGTGCGCGAAGGACGTGGCGAGGACTCCGCGCAGCTGATCGACCACATGAAGAAGGACCTCATGGCGCGGGAGGCCGCCCGTCTTCTCGAAGGATCGGAGTGGCTGCCCGAGCCGCTGCGTCTCGAAGTCGACGAGGTGGCCACCGATGCCGGAGAGATCGTCACCGATGACGTGACGGACGAGACGGCTCCCGACGGCGATACCGCCGAACTGCCGGCCTATCTCGCCGACGATACCGGCGCATCCGCCGATGAAGCGGCGACTGTCGACGGCGAGGATACTGACCACCTGCAGGCCGCCGAATAATCGGTCTTTCGCTCATCCCCGGGCCCGGCACCACCGCCGGGCCCTTCTTGTTTTTCGACATGGAGAAACCCCAATGTCAGCCCACATTATCTATGATTCCGCACCTCTAGGGAGTGTCATCCGCTATTCCGACGGCGCTCCGAAGCCGCCGGAGCGTTTCAGGAAGAAACTCACGGCCTGGAAAAGCCGCAACAGTGTCGGTC
>NZ_JALJRL010000044.1:0-4864 GCF_024519675.1 Mesorhizobium sp. Mes31
TCCACGCGACAGGCAAGCGCGTGAGGGACCTGCCGATCACGCTGGAGAAGCTGATCTGAGGGATCTCCCCCCTTGAGGGGGAGATGGCCGGCAGGCCAGAGGGGGTCGCCTCGCGTGGAGCGCCGGCCTCCGCTGCCGGCGATAAGAGGTCGCGTCAGGACGTACCGACCCCCTCTGTCGCCTTCGGCGACATCTCCCCCTCAAGGGGGGAGATTACGCGCGCATCCTTACTTCCCCTGCCCCTTCATGAACTGGCTGAGCAGATCCACGGGCAGCGGGAACACCACCGTGGACGAACGCTCCCCGGCGATGTCGTGCAAAGCCTCGAAATAGCGTAGCTGCATGGCCTGCGGTTCGGCCGCCAGCATCCGGCCCGCCTCGACCAGTTTCGCCGCCGCCTGCTGCTCGCCCTCGGCATTGATCACCTTGGCGCGCCGCAGCCGCTCCGCCTCGGCCTGCTTGGCGATGGCGCGGATCATGTTTTCGTTGAGATCGACATGCTTGATCTCGACATTGGAGACCTTGATGCCCCAGGCATCGGTGCGCTGGTCGAGGATCTCCTGGATGTCGCTGTTGAGCTTGTCGCGCTCGGCCAGCATCTCGTCGAGCTCATGCTTGCCGAGCACCGAGCGCAGCGTGGTCTGCGCCAGCTGGTTGGTGGCGGCCATGAAGTCCTCGACCTGGATGACCGCCCGCTCGGCGTCGACGATGCGGAAATAGAGCACCGCGTTGACCTTCACCGAGACGTTATCGCGCGAAATCACGTCCTGCGGCGGCACGTCCTGCACCACGACGCGCAGGTCGACCTTCACCATCTGCTGGACGAAGGGGACGAGGATGATGAGACCGGGACCCTTGACCCCCGTGAAGCGGCCGAGCGTGAAGACCACGCCGCGCTGATATTCCCTGAGGATGCGGATGGCCGCGGACAGGAATATGACCACGACCAGCGCAAGCAGCAGATAGGCCACGTAACCGATGCTCATTGTTTTGCTCCGTTCCTTGCCGCATCGCGCCGCCGCACGGTCAGCACGAGGTCGCTGACATCGGTCACCTCGACGCTGTCGCCGGGCGCGATGGGTTCGTCGGCCTTCGCCCGCCAGCGCTCGCCCTGGGCCAGCACGTGGCCTTCGCGGCCCTGCCAGTCGAGGATCTCGGCCGGCAGGCCGCGCATGGCCTCGCCGCCGACGCGCGGCGGGTTCCTGCGCGCCGCCCAGACATAGGTGCCGGTCAGCAGCGCCAGCCCAAGCGTCAGCGCGGCGGCGGGACCGATGATGGCCCATGACATGGCAAAGCCCGGCCCCTCGACTCTCAGCAGCATGGCGGCGCCGAACAGAAAGGCGGCCACACCGCCGAGCCCGAGCACGACGGTGGGATTGAAGGCCTCGACGACGAGGAAGGCGATGCCGAGCAGCATCAGGGCAAGGCCGGTATAGTTGATCGGCAGGAGGTTGAGCGCATAGAGGCCGAGCACGAGGCAGATGGTGCCGATGACGCCGGGCGCCACGGCACCTGGGCTGGTGAACTCGAAGATGATGCCATAGACGCCGACCAGCATCAGGATGATGGCGGTGTTGGGGTCGGTGATGATGGCGAGCAGCTGGATGAACCAGCCGGGCTCCAGCGTCTCGACCGGCAGCCCTTTCGTCGCCAGCACCTCTTTTTTGCCGGCCACGTCGACGGTGCGCCCATCGGCCAGTTGCAACAGCTCGGTGCTATCGTGGGCGACGAAGTCGATCACATGTTCCTGCAGCGCCGCATTGGCCGACAGGCTCGCCGCCTCGCGCACGGCCTTCTCGCCCCAGTCGCCATTGCGCCCGCGCAGTTCGGCGAGCGAGCGGATCAGCGCGACGGCGTCATTGGTCACCTTGGCCATCATCGCGTCGCCCGCCGGCCGCCCGGTGGCGTCCTTCTCGTCCTTGGCCGGGCCGTTGTCGTTCTCGCCGCCGGGAAGCGACGGCAGGCCGCCCATCTCGACCGGCGTCGCGGCGCCGAGATTGGTGCCCGGCGCCATCGCCGCGACGTGGGTGGCATAGAGGATATAGGTGCCGGCACTTGCCGCATGGCCGCCGGCCGGCGCGACATAGCCGATGACGGGCACTGGCGAAGCGAGAATATCGGCGATCATCTCGCGCATCGAGGTGACCAGCCCGCCGGGCGTATCGAGTTGAAGGATGAGGACCGCGGCGTTCCGCCTGGCGGCGACGTCGAGCGCTTCCTCGAGCTGCCTGGTGCTTGCCGGCCCGATGGCGCCGTCAATGGCGACGCTCAGCGCGACCCTCTCGCTCCCGGCCGAAGAGAAGGGAGAAAAGACAGCCACGGCGACAAAGGCCGCGGCAAGAAGGGCCACCCGCGCGAAGGTCACGCTCAAAGCTCCATGGAGTCCATATGGGTTGTATTTTGGAGAAGTCCATGGGGAGCGGTGGCGGCGATTGGCGAACGCGGCGGCCGGAGGTGGCGGGATCGGCTCTCGGCATGACCCGCGTCGGCGGATCGGCCCCTACTCCGGCGACGGCACCGGCGGCCGCGATGTCAGCGCGGTGCCGAAGGCGGCGGCAATGACAGCGGCGATGCCGGCCAGTTGCGGCGCGGTCAGGGTTTCATGCAGGAACAGGAAGCCGGCCAGCGCGCCCAGCGCCGGCTCCAGGCAGGTCAGCGTGCCGTAGATGCGCGCCGGCATACGGGTCAACGCCACCATCTCCAGGAAGAACGGCAGCGCGCTGGAAAACAGGCCGACAAGCAAGGCACTGACCAGGATCGATGGCGCGAGCAGCGCGGTTCCCGCCTGCGCGACGCCGAAGGGCAAGACCAGCACGGCGGCGATCGCCATGCCGTAGGCCGTGGTGCGGGTGCCAAGCTCGGCGCCAGCCTTCTGGGCCAGCACGATGTAGAGTGCCCAGAAGCCGCCGGCCGCCAGCGCCAGCATCACCCCGGTCGGATCGAGCGGCCGCAGCGAACGGACGAAGGGCGACAACAAGACGATGCCGGCCACCGCCAGTGCGATCCAGGCAAAGTCGCTGGCGCGCCGCGAGGTCAGCGTCGCCACCAGGAGCGGGCCGGAGAACTCCAGCGCCACCGCGATGCCGAGCGGAATCCTGGCGAGCGCGGCATAGAACAGAAGGTTGAGCGCGCACAACGTCACGCCATAGGCGACCAGCCACGGCAAGGTGGCGCGCGACGGCCGCATCTGCCACGGCCTCAGCACCGCGACCAGCATCAATGCGCCGATGACCAGCCTCAGAGCCGTCGTGCCTTGCGCGCCGATCAGCGGGAACAGCCCCTTGGCGAAGGTGGCGCCGATCTGGATCGACACCATGGCGCCCATCAGCGCCGCGATGGGCAAGGCCGCCGCTTCACGACGGGCAATCGGCGTCGATGTCACTTTGGTTTCATCCTTCCCTGCCCTGTCGGGCCATCTGCGCGGCCCGCCGGCATGGGTGGCAGCTATGGCCTCCTCACGCAGGCCTGTCGTGAGGCACGGGGAGACAGTCGGCTGGGGCAAGCACCACCATCGGCCAGGGCCTGCCTAAGCGGCGGCGGCCGAGCGCTTGAAGACGATGGTGACCCGCGTGCCCTCGCTGGCGCTCGAATTCACGTCGAATTCCGCCTTGGCGTTCTCGGTCAGCGAACGGGCGATCAGCGCGCCGAGCTTGCCGGGCTTGGGCCATGTCTCGCCTTCCGGCAGGCCGATGCCGTCATCGGCGACGACGATACGGCAGCCATCGCCGCTAACGATGCTGTGCAGCGTGATCGTGCCGCCGTCGCGCCCCTTGAAGGCATGCTTGAGCGCATTGGTCAAAAGCTCGTTCACCACCAGCCCGGTCGGCATGGCGACGTTGACCGACACCGGATAGGTATCGACCTTCATGTCGAGGCGAATGCCTTCGACCGCATGTGAGTTCATCACCGCGGACGCGATCTGGCTGAGATAGACGCCGAGATCGACCTCATCCTTTTGATCGTCGCCGGACAGCGTCTGGTAAAGGATCGCCAGCGCGTCGACGCGGCCTGCCAGCCTCTCGAAGCGCTTCCGGTCCGGCTCGGTCGCGTTGCGCGTCTCCAGCCGGATCAGGGCGGTGATCATCTGCAGATTGTTCTTCACCCGGTGCTGCAATTCGCGCAGCAACGTGTCCTTCTCACGCACGCGGTCCTCGACCGAGCTCGCATCCTCGGTCTCGCCATGAGCAGAGACGTCGACAAGCGCTACCAGCCGGAAGCACACCT
Source organism: Mesorhizobium sp. Mes31 (assembly GCF_024519675.1). Taxonomy (NCBI): domain Bacteria; kingdom Pseudomonadati; phylum Pseudomonadota; class Alphaproteobacteria; order Hyphomicrobiales; family Phyllobacteriaceae; genus Mesorhizobium; species Mesorhizobium sp. Mes31. The sequence goes on from NZ_JALJRL010000044.1 coordinate 4,225, forward strand.
TGCCGTTGTCGTCCTCGATGACGTTGGAATAGACATCGACGATCACCGGTCTGTCCTCGGCCCGCTCCAGCCGGAACGTTCCGACGAAATCGGTCTCCTCGACCACCGCCTCGAACAGCGCGCGGTCCTTCTGCTGGTGCAGCCCGGTGCCGGAAAGTGCCGCCCAGTGCTTCTCAGCGAGCCTGGCCGCCCTCAGGCCGGACAGTTTCTCGAATTCCGGATTTGCATAGACGACACGCTCCTTCGCGCCGAGGTCCGACACCGCAATCGCGATCGGCATCTGGTCGAGGAACTTCTTGAACTGTTCGCTTTCAAGCGCTGTGGCAAGGTCCGGCGTTTCGAGCAACTGTCCGACCGCTTCGGCCTTATCTGAATTGGATGTCATCGGCGGCGCCTGGGCTGTGCGTGGACGCCATCAGTATCAGCGATATGGCGCTCCCGCCATTGCCAAAGCGGAAGGCGACGTTTCAAGCGCTGCGTCGGCGATAGGCGGCGTGTCACGCGTCGCCGAATTTGGGAACCGGTCAGGGCGCCGCCAGCTTTGCCAGCCTTGGGCCGGTCTTGACGTCGATGATCTCGGGTGTCGTGGTGTCGACGACGCCGTCCCAGCCGCCGCCGAGCGCCTTGTTGAGGGCGATGT
>NZ_JALJRL010000045.1:0-4825 GCF_024519675.1 Mesorhizobium sp. Mes31
GCGCCTTCGGCACCAAGAGATATGCTTTCGAGGAACTGGTCGCCGAGATGAACGCTGCCTTCTGCTGCGCCTCACTTGGCATCGTGCCAACCGTGCGCCACGCCGACTACTTGGCCTCCTGGCTCGATGTCCTGCGCGAAGACAACCGCGCCATCGTTCGCGCGGCCTCCCAGGCCAGCAAGGCGGCCGACTGGCTGCTCGCCTTCCTGCCGCAACCTGGCAGCGGAGCCAAGGCAGGCCCGGCCGACGTCGATGAGGCCGAGATCGAGAGGAGGGCGGCATGATCCTCCTCACCGAGGAACTGCGCGAGCGCCTGCTCGCCAATGGCCGCGAGCGCAACGCCGATCACATACCGGTCGTGAAGTTCTTCAATCCGCTCGGCGAAGGAACCTGGCTCGCGACCGAGCTGGATGCCGATGGCGACGCCATGTTCGGTCTCGCCGATCTCGGCGATCCCGAGCTGGGCAGTTTCTCGCTCCTTGAGATGACGTCGATCCGGCTGCCCTTCGGCATGGGCATCGAGCGCGACATCCTCTTTGCCACCGACCTGCCGATTTCGGTCTGGGCAGAGGCCGCCCGCCGGGCCCGAAGCCTTCGCGACGCGGAACGCATCCTCTACCACGCCGCTCAGTCTGGTCGCGACGGCGCGTGATATCTCAGCTTGAAATTCGCAAAGCCGCGGATGCGCAAAGTCGTGTCTGCGGCCCTGTGCCACTCCGGATCTTCGGTGTGCGGCGCAGTCCTCAGAGTGAGAGGGCTGCGCCTTTCTTTGTGACGGGTTTGGAGGTCGAGAGAGTCTCGGTCGCCCGTCGCGGAGATAGTCCACATGGCTACGCCCAAGCAGAAGATCACCCTCAACGCCTCGCGTGACATCCCCTTCAACAAGCTGATGCTGAGCCAATCCAATGTCCGGCGTATCAAGCGCGGGGAAACGATCGAGGACCTCGCCGCGTCGATCGCACGGCGCGGCCTGCTCCAGAGCCTCAACGTCCGGCCAGTGTTGGATGGCGAGGGTAACGAGACCGGCATGTTTCAGGTGCCGGCTGGCGGGCGCCGCTATCGCGCGCTGGAACTGCTGGTCAAGCAGAAGCGCATGATCAAGACCGAGCCGGTTCCCTGCGTCGTCAGCGACGCCCACAGCGCGGTGCCGATCGAAGAGGATTCTCTGGCCGAGAATTTCCAGCGCGAGGACCTTCATCCCCTCGACACGTTCCGGGCCTTCCAGACTCTTCACGACCAGGGTGCCAGCCATGAGGAGATCGCGGCACGCTTCTTCGTGTCCGCAACGTTCGTGCAGCAGCGCCTGCGGCTCGCCAGGGTCTCGCCCAATCTGCACGATATCTACGAGCAGGAGGGCATGAAGCTCGAGCAACTCATGGCCTTTACCGTGACCGACGATCACGTCCGTCAGGAGCAGGTCTGGGAGACGCTCGAAAACTCTTGGTCGAAGGAGCCGCAGCAGATCCGGCGGCTGCTGACGGAGACCACGGTGCCGGCAAGCGATCGCCGGGCGCTGTTCGTCGGTGTCGACGCGTATGTCGCTGCCGGCGGCGTGGTGCTGCGCGACTTGTTCGAGGCCGACAATGGCGGCTGGCTGCAGGACCCCGCTCTGCTCGATCGCTTGGTCCGCGACAGGCTGAAGTCGATCGCCGACGAGATCGCGGCGGAGGGCTGGAAGTGGATCGTGATCGACGTCGATCTGCCCTATGGCCACAACCACGGTCTGCGGGCGCTCGCCGGCACCCCCGCCGATTTGACCGACGCGGAGCGGGCGGAACGCGAAGCCCTCCGGGCGGAGTACGATCGGCTGGAAGCCGAATATGGCGAAGCCGACGAACTCCCCGACGAGGTCGATCAGCGCCTCGGCGAGATCGAGACCGCGCTCGCGGCCTTCGAGAGCCGGCCGATGAACTACGATCCGGCCGAGATCGTGCGCGCCGGTGTGTTCATCAGCATCGACCGTGATGGCGATCTCGTCGTCGATCGGGGCCATGTGCGCCCCGAGGACGAAGCGACGCAGGGGGGCGACGGCGACTCCGCCGAGCCCTGCGGTGCGACCGAGAGCGAGGATAGCGGGGACGATCCTTCGGTTCGCCGCGCCACCATCACAATGGGCGCGCAGGCGTCCGAGCCCGAGGAGGATGACGGCGACGCCATCAAGCCGCTGCCCGAGCGCCTGGTGATCGAGCTCACCGCCCATCGCACGTTGGCGCTGCGCAATGCAGTGGCCGAGAACCAGCATATGGCCATCACGGCGCTGTTGCATCGGCTCGTTCTCGACACCTTCGGTCAGCGTTCCGCGACCGGCTGCGTAGAGGCCTTCGTCCGGCATGTCCACCTGCCGTGGCAGGACGTAGGTCTCAAGGACAGCCCCGCGGCCAAGGCCGTCGATGAGCGCCATGAGGCATGGAAGAGCGTCATTCCACTGGATGACGATCAGACTCTATGGGCCTGGCTCGATAGTCTCGATGACGCCAGCCGGCAGGCGCTGCTGGCGCATTGCGTCAGCTATGGCATCAACGCCCTGTTCGAGCGGCCCAATCCCTATAGCGGTGGTGGCATCTCTCAGCATGGGCTGGATCAGCGGCTGCGCGAGGCCGATCGGCTGTCCCGTGCCACCGGCCTCGACATGGTGGATGCTGGCTGGCGCCCGACGGTCGATAACTATCTCGGCCGCGTCACCAAGTCCCGCATTCTCGAAGCCGTGCGCGAAGGCGCCGGCGAGCAGGCCGCCCAGCTCATCGACCATCTCAAGAAGGATGACATGGCCAAGGAGGCCGAGCGCCTCTTGGCCGATAGTGGCTGGCTGCCCGAACCGCTCCGCCTCAGCGGGGAAGACGCGCCGGCCGCGCAGCCGGATGAGGGCGAGGAAGCAGACCTTCCCGAATTCCTCGCCGGTGACGACGAGGACGGCTCGGCCGCCGATGAGACTACCGCACACGCGGTCGCCGCCGAATAGCACCGTTGGCGGGGCGGGTCGCTCGGCCCTTTCTTCTTCACCTCACGGCCCGGTGCATCGCCGGGCCTTTTTCGTTTCAGGAGACACATCCATGTCCGCCCACATCGTCTATGACAACGCCCCGCTCGGCTCACTGATCCGTTATTGCGACGGCACGTCGAAACCGCCCGCGCGCTTCACCCGCAAGCTCGCGGACTGGGAGCGTCGCAACGGTCTCGGCCGCCTGGTCCGCAAGGCACCACCGCGCGACCGTCCGACCTACTGCGCCCCGGCCTCGATCACGCTCAACGAAGGGAACTTTTCCTCCGGCGGCATTATCCTCGTGACCGTTATGCGTAGCCACCCGGTCGACAGCGCGCTCAGCTTCGAGATCGTCGAGCGACCCGCGATCGGTATGGTCCGGGTCCTGCAGCAGGTCGGCGACGACGACGAATTGCTCCACCTCGCCGAGAGCCGCGAGGCGGCCGAACTCTGGTTGGCCAAGACCGGATACCGCAATGCGCGGCTTGAAGACATCACCGCCGACGAGGTCGGCGCCGATTTCGTCGAGGGGCGGGCGGCAGCGTAACCACGTAACACCACACCTGCACGCATGGACATCAACCTCGATCCACCACGGCCCGGGCTCGGAGACGAGCGCCGGGCCGCCTGTTTTTCAGGAGCAGCACGATGCCGCAATTCACTATCGAGACGACCTATCACCTGCCGGTCTTCCGGCACTCCATCTATTCCGCCGACACGCCTGAGGCCGCCTGCCGTCTAGCCTTCGAGGACAATGACTGGTCTGGTCAGAGGGAGGACCATGAGTCCTCCGGCGAATCCCACGTCACCGGCATCTGGCAAGGTGCCGATGCCGCCTATCGCGGACAGGCCAATTCGGTTCCTGCGCATTTCGGGGAAGCGGTGCAGCGCAAGGCCGCACAATTCGAACTCATGCTGGGCTTGCTCAAGATCATCGTTGGCGATGCGAAGGCCCGCCGACCGACGCCGCCGGGGTGGCTCGGCAAGGCGGAATGGGCGATCGCGCGCGGCGAAGCGATCCTCATGGGCACATCTGGTCCCGATCAACCCGAGGATGCGAGGGACTTGGCATGAGCATCCCCGACCACGCCCGCAGCAACTTCCAGACGCTGCTTCGTGCCGCCGGCGACGGCAACCTCGCGCTGATGGAATGCGCCGACGCGGCGACCGGGCAGCGGCGTTATGTAATCTGCGCGGTCGGCGGGAGGGCGCGGACTACGTGTTCACGCCGTTCGGTCATCTTGCCGACGGCAATCCCTATGATGCGTACCTGCCGCCCGATCCCGACGACGCCAATGGTTTCCTACAGAAGTCGGAGGCTGACGGCGGAATATGATCGAGATCGGTTGATACCGGCAGGCGCTCCACCTCATGGCGGGGCGCTTGTTTCATTTTGGCTTCGGCGGGGCCCTGAGAGGGAGAGGGGGCCGGAATGGGTTTGAATCCGTGCGGTCCAGAGAGAGCGCCGCGCGGCTCGATCCTGTCCCCGCTCTCCCGAGGTTCACACCATGTACATGATCTCGCCCGCTGCGGCGGTTCCCGCTGCCGCGCCGCTCCCGCTTGCCAAAACCCGTGCAGCCGGAGCTATCTTCGCCGCCGCCGGTCTGCTGCTTCCCCGTCTCGAACGCGGCGAGTGCATCGACGCGCCAAAGCTGCGCTCGGCGATGGAAGCCGCATTCGGCGCCTCCGACGCCGCCGGCGCCTGGGACTGGAAGCAGGCCTACGATGCCTGCGAGGCCGCGATGGTCCTTTTCCTGCGCAAGTACGGAAAGGCGTTGTTCCGCAAAACCGCGTCGCCGGCTCTCCGGCTTTCCGCATTGTCGAAGATCGCCGGGCTCATGCCGA
>NZ_JALJRL010000046.1:0-4078 GCF_024519675.1 Mesorhizobium sp. Mes31
GCGCGTAGGCATCGAAGCCATACCACCACCAGAAGAAGGACGGCGGAAGGTAAAAGGGAAAGCCCAGGACATGGAACCATGGCCTGCCGAGCTCGGGCTGGAATGCCAGGCGCCAGGCCACCCACTCCGTCGCGCCCCAGGTCGTGAACAGTACGATCGCCAACACAGCGAGGATCTGGCCCCAGAGTATCTTGGTGGCAGACATGGAAGCGGTCCTTTCTTCAACATGAGGTCAGAGGCCGAGGCCTCGCTTGCGGCCAAAACTCCAGTCGATGCCGTCGTCATTGCGAGCGACGCCAGAGACGTGGCGGCCAAGATGCTTTTCCAGGGATGGCGTCCAAGGCACCAGTTGGAAACCGAGGCCATCATCGATCATGGCGAAACGGCCCGACGCGAGTATGAAACGTTGCCGGTAGGAACCGGTGACGTAGTCGCCGCCGCGGGCGCGATTGAAGGGCTGGCCGGTCTCAGCGGAGATTTTTTGCCCGAGCGCCTCCAGCTCGCGGCGACGCAGCGTGTCGATCAGGTTGGGCGTGAAGCTGACGCGTTGGCCATGCCGCTCGCCGAGTGCCTCTTCGACGAGATGGTCGGCGCGGCGCTGCATTGCCTGCCGCACCTCGGCGCCGAACCCGCCTTCCGAGAGTGCAATCGGTTGGCGGGCGATATTCTGACGGTCGAGCCAGGTTGCGCCGGCGGCGGTCGTTTGCTGCTCAATGTCGAGGTCGGAACGGACAGCAAGTGCTGCGCGCCCATGTCCCTGCGCGTCATGGAACTTGCGCAGTTCGACGATCGAACCCGGAGCGCTGTCGCCCGCTGCATCCAGATCGGATAGCTTGATGTGATGGGTGCGGCCGTCGGTGCCATCGACCACGGCGTAGGCGCTGCCCTTCAGCTCATCATCGAGACCGCGGTCGACCAGCCGACCGACGATCGGCGTGTCGAGACGCTCCGCTGCCAGCACATAACTCGCCGCGCCGCGCTCGATACCCTGTTCGGTCAGGGCGCGGTGCATCCGCTTGATGATATCGCCGCGCTCGCCAAGCTCGCGCAGCGTCGCCTCGGCCTTGTCGTCGATGATCCACTGGCCCGGCCCGACCTGTTCGGCAAGGCCAAGGGTTTCGAGCTTGCGCACCCGCCCGACTTTCAGCACCTGATACTCGTCGGACTGGGCGTTCGCGGCGGTGGCAAGGTCGATGACGCCTCGGTCGCGCCCGTCGCGAACAAGCTGCCGGTCAAGCTGGGTCCAGCGCTCGGCTTCGACCTGGCGCTGCAGATTGCGATGGATGTCGAGATCGCTGCGCGGGCCGAGCTCCTGGGTAACAAGATCGGCCGCACGGGCGCGCATCCCCTCCTTGATGTAGTCGCGCGAGATCACGAGATCCTGCCCGTCATCGGCGTGGCCGCGCAGGATGATGTGGAGGTGGGGGTTGTCGGTGTTCCAGTGACCGACGCCCGCCCAATCGAGCTTCGTGCCGAGGTCCTTTTCCATCTGGCCCATCAGGTCGCGGGCGAAAGATTTGAGATCCGTCATGTCGACGGCGTCTTCCGGCGAGACAATGAAGCGGAAGTGGTGCCGATCGTCGCCGCACCGCTCGGCAAAAGCACTGCCATCCACCTCCCCGCCTTCCGGCCCGAACAGCCTTGCCTTCTCCCCGTCAAGGGTGACGCCTTCGCGACGCAGATAGGCGAGATGGGCGGCAAGCGGGGCGCTGCGCGCGTGATGGCGCACAAGGCGTGTCTTGATGATCACGGCTCGCGAGCGGCCGGTGAGGAGACGATTCGCGCGCACGCTCGCCGAGCGGCCACGCCCGAAGCTCGAGCGATTGCCCGGACCGATCCGGCCGGAGCGAGAGATATGGGCACCGGCCTTCTGGGCGGCGGCAAGCGCCTGCGCGATGAAGGGCCTGGCCCGCTGGGCGCTGGGCGAGCGGATGCGGCCGGGCCGGATTCGGAAACCATCCTCACCGTTCATGGCGAAGATCCGCACATCGTGTCAACCCACGGAAATCAAAGGCAAATCGGTGTTCTGGCGCGGTGCGCCAAATCTTCGCACCTCGTGGAAATGCTGCATAACCTATTGAAATAACACAACCGACCGACGCCGCACCTCGCGGCCTTTTATCTCGCCATCTTCCGGTTGTTCTGCCCACATTCCGCCTCCATCCACGCCACGGTGCGCTGGAGCTTGCGGTTGCGCGAAAACGCCCATGCGCGCTCATGGCTGGATCCCTTCGCCCGCTCGCGCCACGAAGAGGCCTCCGGACAGCGGCACCATGGCGGAGACATCGCGCACGCCGGGCGCGGAGCTCACGTCATTTTCTGGGCGCTCGGTCGGCACGAGAGCGACAGCTTGCATGCGATCCGGCTGACCCACGAAGAGCGAGCCGTGCTTCCAGGGAATGGCCTCGACGGACGCGACTGCGAAAGGGCGCATACCCTCGCTTTCACCGATCAGTGGGGCAAGTGCTGCGACATAGGCGCGGGTCTCGGCCGGTAACGGACGCCCGGCGAGGTAGGCTTGGTAGCGTGCAGGTCCCGCGTTGTAGGCGGCCAGAAACCCCGGCGAGCCGAAGCGATCGTGCAGTTCGCGCAGATACGCCGTTCCGGCCAGGATGTTGTCACGGGGATCGAATGGATCGTGGCCGAGCGACCAGCGGGCACACAGATCATCCCATGTGCCGGGCATGATCTGCATCAAGCCGCGGGCGCCGGCGCTGGAGACGGCGCGCACGTCGCCCGCACTCTCCTTGCGCATGACGGCGCGTATCAACGCAGTCGGAACGCCGAAGCGATGCGAGGCTTCGATGATGTGCGCGCCAAAAGGATCGCGCTGCGACGATCGTGTGAGAGGTGTTTCCTGCGCCAAGGTCGGCGCCGGCATGACGGTCGCAACGGACAGGCCGCAAAAGAGGAGCAGAGCCATGCGCCGGGCAGCACGAAGCGGCCCAGGCGCACTGCGATGGCTCGTCGACGGACGGCGAGCGCGCATCGTTCAATCCTTCTCGCTGCGGTCGCGCGGACGCGCCCAGTGCAGCGACCAGGACGTCTTGTCGTCGCCATTGCGAAAGAGGTTCGCGCGTATCGGCTGCGCGAGGGTCGGGTCGTCGAGCTGGATCGAGACATAGTCTCCGGCCTTTTCGCTGGAGCGTTTCCAACCAGCGCCGATCTCGGGGCCGTCCTCGTTGCCTGCGTGAACGCGGTAGTCAGGCGCATTCTCCGTTTCGCTCGCCTCTGCCGCCACGATGGCGATATCGAGGTTGAGGCTGAGCGTATGGATACGCCCGGTATAGCCTGTCTTCTGGCGGGTGAACTCTCCGATCTGCTGCATGTCAGGCTCCTGTTTTGGAGTGGTGCGGTGATGATGGCTAGCGGCACGACACGCGCCGCCGGTCGCGCGCTCACCGCGTTGGCGCGCGCCATTCGAAGCGGCCGTTGCCGCCCTCGTCCGTCCACAGCGGGACGGCGCGGCCGATGATCTGGCTGGTGGCGAGGAGGCCGAAGTAACGTCCGTCGAGACTGTCGCGGACCTGCCAGTTCATCAGGAAGACTTCCCCGGTCGAGATGCGGCGGCAGCCCTGCCAGACCGGCAGGTCACGGCCGGCCCGATCACGCTCGAGCGCCGCGCCCGCCTCGATACCATCGACAGTGATGGTGAGGTTCGATCGACAGACTCGTTGCCCGGCAACACCAAGGATGCGCTTCAAGAGTGGCACGCCCCTTGGCAGATAGCCGCGATCAGCGAGGAACGCGGCGAGTGGCTCGGGCGCGTCGACCGCGACAAGATCGGTGACCTCGAAGGATCCGTCGAAGTCGATCGTGTAGAAGCCGATCGGTGCGCTGGCTGACGCGTTCCAGATGAGCTTCGTGGGCATCGAAGTGAGGCCGGGATAGCCGACGCCCATGGTTGCGAGAACGCTAGCGAGGATGATCGCGGCGCGCGTCACGGCTCGGTCCTCTTGCGCAGCAGGAAGGCCCGATGTTGGTCGAGTGTGTAGCTGCGCGGCGCGTGGCCGGCGGTTATCCGGTTGTGGATGTGCCGCCAATGATCGGGCGACACCAACTCAGGCTCGATGTCGAG
>NZ_JALJRL010000047.1:0-4077 GCF_024519675.1 Mesorhizobium sp. Mes31
GCGCGTAGGCATCGAAGCCATACCACCACCAGAAGAAGGACGGCGGAAGGTAAAACGGAAAGCCCAGGACTTGGAACCATGGCCTGCCGAGTTCGGGCTGGAACGCCAGGCGCCAGGCCACCCACTCCGTCGCGCCCCAGGTCGTGAAAAGTACGATCGCCAACACGGCGAGGATCTGGCCCCAGAGAATCTTGGTGGCGGACATGGCCGCGGTCCTTTCTTCAAATTCAGTTTAGAGGCTGAGGCCTCGCTTGCGGCCAAAACTCCAGTCGATGCCGTCGTCATTGCGAGCGACGCCAGAGACGTGGCGGCCAAGATGTTTTTCCAGGGACGGCGTCCAAGGCACCAGTTGGAACCCGAGACCGTCATCGATCATGGCGAAGCGGCCGGAGGCGAGCGTGAAGCGCTGCCGGTAGGAACCGGTGACATACTCGCCGCTGTGGACGCGGTTGAGGGGCCGGCCGGTTTCGGCGGAGAGCTTTTCGCCGAGCGCCTCCAACTCGCGGCGACGCAGCGTGTCGATCAGGCTGCGGGTGAAGGTTGTGCGTTGGCCATGCCGCTCGCCGAGGCCCTGTTCGACGAGATGGTCAGCGCGGCGCTGCATCGCCTGCCGCACCTCGGCGCCGAAGCCGCCTTCGGATAGCGCAATCGGTTCGCGGGCGATATTCTGACGGTCAAGCCAGGTCGCACCGGCGGCGGTAACCTGCCGCTCAATATCGAGATCGGAACGGACAGCGAGTGCTGCGCGCGGATGCCCCTGCGCGTCATTGAACTTGCGCAGCTCAACGATGGAACCCGGAGCGCTGTCGCCGGCGGCGTCAAGATCGGACAGCTTGATGTGGTGGGTGCGGCCGTCGGTGCCATCGACCACGGCGTAGGCACTGCCCTTCAGCTCGTCATCGAGACCGCGGTCGACCAGCCGACCGAAGATCGGCGTGTCTAGGCGCTCTGCTGCCAGCACATAGTTCGCCGAGCCGCGCTCGATGCCCTGTTGTGTCAGGGCGCGGTGCATCCGCTTGATGATGTCACCGCGCTCGCCAAGCTCGCGCAGCGTCGCCTCGGCCGTGTCGTCGACCATCCATTGGCCCGGGCCGACCTGTTCGGCAAGGCCAAGGGTTTCGAGCTTGCGCACCCGCCCGACCTTCAGCACGTGATACTCATCGGGCTGAGCGTTCGCCGGGGACGCAAGATCGACAACGCCAGTGTCGCGGCCATCGCGAACAAGCTGCCGGTCAAGCTGGGTCCAACGTTCGGCCTCGACCTGACGCTGCAGATTGCGGCGGATGTCGAGATCGGTCCGCGGGCCGAGCTCCTGGGTAACGAGGTCGGCGGCGCGGGCGCGCATCCCCTCCTTGATGTAATCGCGGGAGATCAAAAGATCCTGCCCATCATCAGTCTGGCCGCGCAGGATGATGTGAAGGTGCGGGTTGTCGGTGTTCCAGTGATCGACGCCCGCCCAATCCAGCTTCGTGCCGAGGTCCTTTTCCATCTGGCCCATTAGATCGCGGGCGAAGGATTTGAGATCCGCCATGTCGACGGCATCTTCGGGCGATACGATGAAGCGGAAGTGGTGCCGATCATCGCCGCACCGCGCGGCGAAAGCACCGCCATCCACCTCCCCGCCTTCCCGCCCGAACAGCCTTGCCTTCTCCCCGTCACGGGTGACGCCCTCGCGGCGAAGATAGGTGAGATGGGCGGCAAGCGGCGCTGCGCGTGCGTGATGACGCACCAGCCGCGTCTTGATGATGACGGCTCGCGAGCGGCCGGTGAGGAGACGATTGGCGCGCACGCTCGCCGTGCGGCCACGCCCGAAGGTCGAGCGATTGCCCGGACTGATCCGGCCGGTGCGAGAGACACGAGCGCCGGCCTTCTGGGCGGCGGCAAGTGCCTGCGCGATGAAAGGCCTCGCGCGCTGAGCGCTGGGCGAGCGGATGCGGCCGGGCCGGATTCGGAAACCATCCTCACCGTTCATAGCGAATATCCGCACATCGTATCAAGGCTTTGAAATTACGTCGAAAACGGTGTTCAGGCGCGGTGTGCCAAAACTTCGCACCTCGCGGAAATGCCGCATAACCTCTTGAAACAACACGACCGACCGACGCCGCACCTCGCGGCCTTTTATCTCGCCATCTTCCGGTTGTTCTGCACACCTTCCGCCTCCATCCACGCCACGGTGCGCTGGGGCTCGCGGTTGCGCGAAGACGCCCATGCGCGCTCATGGCTGGATCCCTTCGCCCGCTCGCGCCACGAAGAGGCCTTCGGCCAGCGGCACGATGGCGGAGACATCGCGCACGGTGGGTGCGGAGCTCGCGTCATTTGGTGGTCGCTCGGTCGGCACGAGAGCGACAGCTTGTATGCGATCCGGCTGACCGACGAAGAGCGAGCCGTGCTTCCACGGAATGGCCTCGACAGACGTAACGGCGAAAGGGCGCATACCCTCGCTTTCACCGATCAGGGGGGCGAGCGTCGCGACATAGGCGCGGGTCTCGGCCGGTAACGGACGCCCAGTGAGGTAGGCTTGGTAGCGTGCAGGTCCCGCGTTGTAGGCGGCCAGAAACCCGGGCGAGCCGAAGCGATCGTGCAGTTCGCGCAGGTACGCCGTTCCTGCCAGGATGTTGTCCCGGGCATCGAACGGATCGTGGCCGAGCGACCAGCGGGCACGCAGATCATCCCATGTGCCGGGCATGATCTGCATCAAGCCGCGGGCGCCTGCGCTGGACACGGCGCGCACATCACCCGCACTCTCCTTGCGCATGATGGCGCGTATCAACGCGGTCGGAACGCCGAAGCGGTGCGAGGCTTCTGCGATATGCGCGCCGAACGGATCGCGTTGGGACGACCGTGGGATGCCCAAGTCCTGCGCCACAGTCGCCGCCGGCATGACGGTCGCGACGGACAGGCCGCAAAGGAGGAGCAGAGCCATGCGCCGGGCAGCACGAAACGGCCCGGGCGCACGGCGATGGCTCGTCGACGGACGGCGAGCGCGCATCGTTCAATCCTTCTCGCTACGGTCGCGCGGGCGCGCCCAGTGCAGCGACCAGGACGTTTTGTCGTCGCCATTGCGAAAGAGGTTCGCGCGTATCGGCTGCGCGAAGGTCGGGTCGTCGAGCTGGATCGAGACATAGTCTCCGGCCTTTTCGCTGGAGCGTTTCCAGCCGGCGCCGATCTCGGGGCCGTCCTCGCTTCCGGAGTGAACGCGGTAGTCAGGCGCATTCTCCGTCTCGCTCGCCTCTGCCGCCACAATGGCGATATCCCGGTTGAGACTGAGCGTGTGGATGCGCCCGCTATAGCCGGTCTTCTGGCGCGTGAATTCCCCGATCTGTTGCATGTCAGGCTCCTGTTTTCAGTGGTGCGGTGATGAAGGCTGGCGGCACGACGCGCGCCGCCGGTCGCGCGCTCACCGCGTTGGCGCGCGCCATTCGAAGCGGCCGTTCCCGTCCTCGTCGGTCCACAGCGGGACGGCGCGGCCGATGATCTGGCTGGTGGAAAGGAGGCCGAAGTAACGTCCGTCGAGGCTGTCGCGGACCTGCCGGTTCATCAGGAAGACTTCGCCGGTCGTGATGCGGCGGCAACCGTGCCAGACCGGCAGGTCGCGGCCGACCCGATCACGCTCGAGCGCCACGCCCTCCTCGATACCATTGACTGTGATGGTGAGGTTCGAGCGACAGACTTGTTGCCCGGACACTGCGAGGATGCGCTTCAAGAGCGGCACGCCCTTCGGCAGATAGTGGCGATCGGCGAGGAAGGTCGAGAGTGGTTCGGGTACGTCGACGGCGACTAGATCGGTGACATCGAACGGCCCGTCGAAGTCGATCGTGTAGAAGCCGACCGGCGCGCTGGCCGATGCGTTCCAGATCAATTTGATCGGCATCGGCGTGAGGCCGGGATAGCCGACGCCGATGGTTGCCACAACGCTGGCCAGGATGATCCCGGCGCGGCTCACGGCTCGGTCCTCTTGCGCAGCAGGAAGGCGCGATGCTGGTCGAGCGTGTAGGCGCGCGGCGCGTGGCCGGCGGTTATCCGGTTGTGGATGTGCCGCCAATGATCGGGCGACACCAACTCAGGCTCGATGTCGAG
>NZ_JALJRL010000048.1:0-3768 GCF_024519675.1 Mesorhizobium sp. Mes31
ACCGAGCTGTACAACGGATCGAGCGGCAACTGGACGACAACGAGCAGGCCCAGCGGGGACTGCAGCGCGAACAGGACGGCAGCGAGATCAAGGCGGTCGAACTCGAGACACTCACCGCCCAAGGCCAGACCATGGTCGAACGGCGCGACGCCTTCGAGCTCATGCGTGACCAAGCCGCCGACCACTACGATCAGTACACCGGCTCGGCCTGGCGACCGCGCACCGGGTCGATGGTCAACCACCACCATCTCACCGCCGCAATGATCGATAGCCGCGACTTCCTCGCGGCCAGGCGGCGCGCCGAAACCGAAATCATGTTACCCGCCGGCCCCAAGATTGCCTTCTCCGGCGGCGATACCGCCGATCACGAGCTGATCTGGGCAAAGCTCGACCAAATCCGCGCCAAGCATCCCGACATGGTGCTGATGCACGGCGGATCACAGAAAGGCGCCGAAAAGATCGCCGCCCGCTGGTCCGATCATCGCAAGGTGCCGCAGGTCGCCTTCAAGCCCGACTGGAGCAAACATGCCAAGGCCGCTCCCTTCAAGCGCAACGACCAGATGTTGGCGGTCATGCCGATCGGCGTCATCATCTTTCCGGGCACCGGCATTCAGGAGAATCTCGCGGACAAGGCCCGCAAGCTCGGCATTCCGGTCTATCGGCTCGGCAACGGCGGCGCATAAGCGCCGTCGGAACCCAAGCGCCCCTATAAAAGACTGGGAGGTACGGCTTCCTTCAAGCCATGTCGCTCGTATCCTTTCCCGACGCACCGGACATCGCGCTTGCCGACACCTAAGCCGCCGCCCACCTCGATGGCGCTGACTGGGCGGCGGATCTAGGCAGGCACAATGCGGCCCTTCACGCCATCGCCATCGCCATTGAATTGCTCCTGAAGTCGCATCTTCTCGGGGTCGCGACCGATGATCGCTGGAACCGCCGCCATATCGGGCACGATCTCGACAAGGCGGCTCTTTACGCCGAGAGAGCTGGATTAGGTCTGCCACCGCGACTGCACAGCGTCATCGTCCAGCTTCATACTCATTTTCAGCGTGGCGGCTTCCAACGGGATCCATCGCGATCATGGCCGTCCGGTTTTTCGCTCGACGCCCGCCACATCGCGCGGCAGCTTGCTCAGACGCTCCTGGAGCGTGGCGGCAACAACGCCCGCTGCTCCCGATTTGAAGATGACCGCACCCCGCGATCCATTGCGCTGATCCTTGGTTCAGCCGACGGCCTGACGCCATCAACCCGCAAGGGGTCGGACTACGCGAAGCGTGCCGCCGCTCCGGCTTCACCTTCGCGGTGATTGCGGCCATCCACCGAACACATCGGGCGCCTGTCAGCGGGGGAGGGTCCTCCGCTTCAAACAGGAGCCGGATCGATGTCCTTCGCCGACGCACATGCCTTCGCCTTCAGCCTCGCCGCCACTCTCATGGTCACCATCGTCATCTTTCGTGCTGGCGACGGCACTCTCTCGGTCGTGCCGTCGAACGAGTATGACGGCGACGACACCGCCATCATCGGCGAAATCGACCCGTTCGCCCCATGACGGGGCGGACATCGCGCCTGGCGATGCAAGAACACCGGCGGGTTTCGCCGGTGCTTTTCCTTTGCTACGCTGTGCACTGCGCCAGGTGGTGGTGGAAGGCGCAATCGCCAGAGCTATTCTCTCGGAGACACCACCATGATCATCCTCGGCATTCTCCTTTGCATCGCGGCCATCGGCATCTTGTGCTGGTTGCTGTTCACGCTTGCTATCGTCGCCCTTCCGTTGTTCGTCGGCGTCAACGCAAGTACATGGGCATTCAACACCGGTGCCGGCTGGTTTGGCGCGATCCTTGTCGGCATCCTCGCAACCGGGTTGACGCTCGGCGTCGGCCAAATCCTCCTCGGCGTTATCAGACCCATGTGGGCGAAGCTGGCGATCGCAATGGTCTTCGTCGCTCCCGCGATCGTTGCCGGCTACCATGCCACTCATGGCATCGCGAAGCACATGATGCCTTCGGAAACCTGGCAGATCGTCTTTTCCGCCATTGGCGCGGTCGCCGTCGGCGTCACGGCGTTTCTCCGGGTCGCGGGCATGGCCGCCGGCGACCAATCCGGTAGGGGCATGGTTCGAGCTTAAACCCGCGCGAGCGAGGCGGATGGACCAGAGCGATGAAGGCTTGGCCTCCTTGTCATCGGTGGTTGGAGCACTCGGGATGCATGCCAAGGATCGAGCAACGGCCACGCTCCACGCCGGCGCGGCCTCGTTTGTGGACTTGGACTTTCTTCGGTCGACGCCGCAAGGCAGGCCGACAAGTCGGTGGCAGGACGGCAGCGCGGCCGGTGGCTGCGGCGTTGGAGGTGCGCGGGGTTCCCGACGCCTGGAATGCGTGGACGACGCCAGTGAACTCGTAGCGATCTGCTGGAGGTGCGTTGGACGCCAACGTCTCCGTTGCCAATCTGTCCCAAGAGCGCTCCAAACGGCCTCTTCAATGGGCTGATCTGGCCGAAGGACGGCTGAAGCCTCGACCGCCTAGGCCGCAACGGCGCGTCTCTACTTTCTTCCCCTGCCGGCTCCCACCCCATGCCGCAAGCGCATGGGGACCCCGAGCGCCGCCATTCCTCGCGAGACAAGAAAGTCGTTCTTGCGCCGTCCTCCGCGTTGCTCCGGTCGCAAGCGATGCGTCGTCGGCCGCCTCCGGCCAAGTGATCGCCATCGAGGCCGCATGGTGCGGGCTCGGAACAGAAAACGGAGACTTACAATGGCTACCATCGGCACCTTCAAGAAGTCCGCCTCGAACGAGTTCACCGGCGAAATCGTCACCCTCAGCGTCCTGGCCAAGAACGTGCGCATCGTCCCAGACACACGCGCCACTGGCGAGAACGCTCCCAGCCACCGGGTGCTGGTCGGTCGCGCCGAGATCGGCGCCGCTTGGTCGAAGACCTCCAACGAAGGCCGCGACTATCTGGGTCTCAAGCTCGACGATCCGAGCTTCAACGCCCCGATCTACGCCAACCTCTTCGACGACGAGGAAGGTGAGGGTTTCTCGCTCATCTGGTCCCGCCCGAACCCGCGGCGGGGTGACTAAGGACCCGCGCAGGCCCCGGCCGGAAGGCCGGGGCCTTCTTGCGCTGACGTCCGGTTCGGTTCACCTCAAGCCGAGAGCGATGCCGAAACCGCATCGCCTGATGCTTATCAACCATCCTCCGTCGGCGCTGTTGTTTCTATAAAATGCAGGCTTTCACTCCGTGAAGACGAGGTAAGCGATGATCGAGCCGTTTGACGAAACCGCGCCGACCAGTGACGAACTCACCGAATACGATCGGGAGCACGTCAAGCTCTATGTGCGCCTGCTTGACGCCGCCGACGACGGCGCGGACTGGCGCGAGGTGGTCGAAATTCTCTTCGGCATTGATCTGACGAAGGAGCCACAACGCGCCCGGCGCATCCATGACAGCCATCTGGCGCGAGCGCGCTGGATGGCGCGTGCTGGCTACCGCCATCTCTTGCGTCAACCCGGCAGCTAGCACCACCGCTCCTGTCGTTCCCAGGTGATGCCGTTTCGGCATCACCCGATGCCCGGCGAGGGTCTTCCACCAATCGCTACAACCCGGAATTGTTTTGAGGCGGGGTCTACGCGTTTCTTGCGTGAGGAGCTCTTGGATGAGGCCGGATACGTCGCATTGGCGAGACAATGCCAGCTATGATTATTTCGATACATTGCCCGTCGAAGGGCTCGCCTGGGAGTGTCTGCGGCGTCACGAACCCTATCAACGGCACTA
>NZ_JALJRL010000049.1:0-3360 GCF_024519675.1 Mesorhizobium sp. Mes31
GGCGTTTGCCATTTTCATAGAACCAGAAGAAATCAGTACCCCGAGCGAGCCAGCCACTCCAGGGGCCGGACGCCAGCCCGTCGAGGCCGGCAAGGATGTTGGAAGCGAACTTCGGGTCTTCCAGCAGTCTCATGCGTAGCCAGGAATTTTCGTCCGACAGATGGTCGGCCACCAGGTCGGCGATATCCTCGTCGTCGATCTGCAGGAAGGCAAATCGCTCTCCGAACATTTTTGGCCAAAGGATGAGATTGGCTGCTTTGATGGCGTGTGCGGGCCGTTCGAATTGCGTTTTCGCCAGAACGCTACGAAGCAGCGCGAGCGGGTCTCCCCCAGTGTTCGGTTCCGTCGGCAACAACTCGAACCTATAGGGTCCCTGCCCGGCTAGCAGGCTGTATCCGATCATCCGGCTTCGGCTGAGGCCAAAGACGTTGATCGGCTTCCCGTCAACGGTGAGCCAGCCTGGTCCCTTGCGTGCCTTTTCAACAAGGTTCACCGTCGAAACGGCATAGGAAACATAGGTCGAACAGCCATGCGCCGAGAGGCCGAGGAGGCTGAAGACGTGTGTGTAAAAGGCTTCCGGCTCCATGAGGAGAAACAAATGAGGCCCTGTCTGCATCACACGGCGTCTTTCGAAATCCCTGCAGATTTCCGAGGCCGTATCGGTCGGCAACCCGTTTCGTGTCGCTGCCTTCCTGATGATGTCGAGTAGTTTGGTGAAGGCTCGAAACCGGATTTCTGGCTCGGACCTGGAACCTGGCGCCTCAAACAGGCGAAACGCATAGTCGCGGATCGGCCGGGAATGATATGGGCTCATCCAGGGGTAGAGTGCCGTCAGCGACCCCAGGACTGCCTGTTTCGCATCTGCACCTGCTGTTAGCTCTTCCACCTCACGATTCACCTTTTTCTTGCGTCTGAACGACACCGATGTTCAAACACGAAACACTGATGAGGAGCACCACTCCGAAACTGAAGAAAATCGTCGAAGGAAATGCTCGATCTCCTACGGCGGCGGCGATGCCGAAGACGAGTAGCCCGAGCACCACGGCCACGCTATGCATTGCGCCTTTTGCCCGGCCCAACAGATAAACGGATATATTCGACTGTAATGTGACTTCAACGCTGACGCGTCCAAGATTGTACAGAAATCCGTGCGTGGCAAAAAGCATCACTGTCCAGGGCGTGCGCAGAGATGTCAGCGCCATGAGTACTAACGCCGTTAAGCCCAAAACTATGAGATGTCGCGCATGGGTGCTCATCGCTCTTTCAATTCGGAATAGAGAGACCGCGCCGATCAGTGAGCCCGCCGACCATGCAACCTCGAGGTAGCCGAAATCCACGGCAGTACCTTTCTGCTCCTGGAAGACGAAGCTCGATCCCATGACGCTGACAAGCACCGCGCTTGTATAGAGAAGCGCGTAGACGACAACGAGACGACGCAGGCCCGGATCGATTTGTGCTGCAGAGATTTTGGCGATGCGGACATCGCTCGAAACCGGTTCCAGCCGCATCAAGGCCAGGCAGCCCGCTGAAAACAGGAAGAAAGCAGCAAGAAGGGTGAATGGCAGGGCTGGGGAGCGCTCATGCAGCAAAGGCCCTGCAAGCAGAGCTGCGCCGAGATTGCCGGACTGCATGACGAAGAAGACAGCGGAATTCGAGGCTACAAGACTGCGGCCATCAGCTACCACGGGGATCATTGATTGAGAGCTCGTAAGCGCCACACGGTCGCAAAACGAAAAGACGGCCGCTGACAGACAGATAATCAGAAACACGTCCAGGTAGAGAAGCGCGCAAGCGGTAGCCAGCATGACGACGCAGCGGCTGAG
Organism: Mesorhizobium sp. Mes31; assembly: GCF_024519675.1. Taxonomy (NCBI): domain Bacteria; kingdom Pseudomonadati; phylum Pseudomonadota; class Alphaproteobacteria; order Hyphomicrobiales; family Phyllobacteriaceae; genus Mesorhizobium; species Mesorhizobium sp. Mes31. Next base: position 1,824 of record NZ_JALJRL010000049.1, read on the forward strand.
GTCTGCCGCAACATTCAAGCGTCGCCTGTCAAATCGATCCGCCGCCACGCCGGCCAGAGGGCTCGCGATGAATTCGACAACGCTTGCGATCGCAAGGAACGTCGCCACGCCGGCAGCTCCGTACCCTCGCTCGACGAGAATCCAGGCGGATGCGATGTAGTAGCCGTTTCGGGCAACCGCCGCCGACAGCGTGCTGGCCAGGAATCCTAGGCAGGGATTGAACCGGTCGGCCCGTCCCTTGCCATGATGAACTCGAACCAGGTTTGACATGGGCGGCGTATCCGGGGCTGACCGCCGATGGATACCTTCTTCCGCCAAGCCTGCTTTACTGTGATGTTGGGGTTTTCCGATACTTGCTGCGAACCGACAAGCGGCGGCCTAAATTCTGCACTTACGACGAAATTCCGTGGGGCACGCGCCGAAGGCCCGCTTGAACGCGGTGGTGAAATGGCTCGAGCTGCCGAAACCACATTCCATCGCGATTTCCGTCGCCGACAAATTGGTCGATCGCAGCATATCCGCGGATTGCTCCAGTCGGCGCTGCGCGATGAATGCGTGCGGCGTCATGCCGGTCGACTGCTTGAAGGCCCTCCAGAAATGGAACCGGCTAACCCCAACCTCTCTTGCCAGATCGGCGAGCGTCGGTCTGCCGGCCGACAACGCCTCGATCATTCCCACCGCGCGCTTGAGATCGAACGATGACAAACCGCCTTTTGCCGGTTCCTTATGGACGCCGTTCAACCTGACCATTTGCACGAGCAATTGCGTGGCCTGGATCTTCACCATCGTTGCGCTGATCGGGTCAGGGTGCTTGAGCTCCAAGGCAATCCTCTGCAACGCCAGCTCTACAGTGCCGTCCCGAAATCCGATCGAAGGCGGCAGCACCGCCGGGCGATGGCGAGCCAATCCGGCAAACACCTCGTCGGCGAACCCTTTTTCAATCGAGACCAGGAGGTAGGAAGCGGTCGCGTCCCCCTCATCCCACCCATTCCAATCACTGCCGGCGGGCATGAAGATTATCGAACCGGCCCGACGCGGCAAAAAGGCAATCCTGCGCCCATCCACAATGTCTTCTCCGCGGCACGCCGTGCCCTTCAGGTTCATCAGGAACAAATGGTTTGGCTGGAGGATTCTTGTCTCCTGGCGCTCAAGCCCGGTTCTTTTGATTACGTCCGCCCGCACGCTCCCCCAAATCTCATACTTGTGGGCAAGCGATTGATGCCGTGAACGGCGATTCTCGTTTTGGTTGAGGCCAAGAGTATTCACGTATCCACAGCCTCCTTACTGGCGAGTGGCACAGTCTTTGCGTGATGTGGAGAACCATGGGTTGCTAAACAACACACAGATAACCTTGGATTGGTAGAAGATGTGACTTTAGCGAAAAAATGGCAAGCGAGTGAAAGCCGCCTGCAACACGTGAGCCTACCAGTTGGCTCAGCCAATACTTGAGCCAGGTGAAATATTAGACCACTCTTATCTTAGTGGAATTTCCCTCATCGACGTATCGGCATCTCACCAATGGAACGGTGCTGGAGGC